>CAMNMV010000011.1 GCA_946545015.1 uncultured Clostridium sp. | reverse complement strand
AATGCAATATTTATATAATGATGGAGAATTATATTATTTTATGGATAATGAAACATATGATCAAATGCCATTAAATAAAGAACAATTAGGAGATTGTTTAAAATATTTAAAAGAAAACATAGAAGTTACAATACTTTCATTTAAAGGAAGTGTATTTGCAGTAGAACCACCAACATTTGTTGAATTGGAAGTTACATATACAGAACCTGGATTTAGTGGAAATACAACTACAACATCAGGAAAACCAGCAACATTAGAAACTGGATTAGAATTACAAGTTCCATTATTCGTAAATATTGGTGATGTTTTAAGAATAGATACTAGAACATGTGAGTATATGGAAAGAGTTTAAGAAAGGTGAACACAATTAATGTCTGAATTAAAAAAAGAATTCAAATACTTTATGAATGACTTAGAAAAGAATATAAAAAACAAAGAAGATTTAGAATATGTAAAAGGAAGAACAACTGAATTTATGAATGTTGTTTTAGAACAAATGGAACATATCTTAAATTATAAAGAAGATAAATTATCTCAAATAGAAAAAATTCAAAAAGATTTATCAACAAAAATAAATAATATACAACGTGAAATAGAAGATATTGAACAAGATATTTATTTAGATGATATTGATGAATATGAAGTCGATGATGAAGACAATTATGATTTTGAAATAGTTTGTCCATATTGTGATAATGAGTTCTTAATTGATTTAAATCAAGAAAATTCAGAAATTGAATGTCCAAATTGTAATAATGTAATTGAATTAGATTGGACAGGAGATATAGAAGATTCACAAGAAGAAACTAATTTCGGTTGTAACAAAGGTCATTGTTCAGGGTGCCACGGATGTGGAAGTATGAGAGATGAAGAAGATGATATGTAATCTGTTTTAGGGGACACTTCCAAAAAACAGATTAATAGTTTTAAAGGAATTTGCAAATTTAAAATGCAAATTCTTTTAAAATTTTTTCCAAAAAGCCTATACATTTTAAAATTAATATGTTATAATCAAACAAGTTTGAATTTAGGGGTATAGTGTCAATGGTAGCACATCGGTCTCCAAAACCGCCTGTGAGGGTTCGAATCCTTCTACCCCTGCCAAAGTCTCTATACTTTTATATAGAGACTTATTTTTTTTCTTAAAGAGGTGACTAAATATTTTTAAATATCTAAAAAGATTTTTTATCATTCAATTATTAATTATATTTTTTATATCAATTTTTTTTACTCCAATAATATTAAGCAATCAGATATCAAATAATAATTTAGAGCAAGGAGAGATACTAGAAATTAACCCAGGAGGTTTTGTTTGGCCAATACCTGGGTATACTAGAATTAGTTCACTATTTGGAAGGAGAGTATCTCCAACAACAGGTGCTTCTACTTCTCATTCAGGAATAGATATTCCAGCTCCTCCAGGAACTAAATTTATTGCAGTTCATGATGGGGTTATAACATTTAGAGAATTTCTAGGAGCAGGAGGATATACAATAACACTTTCATTTGAAAATTTTAAAGTATCATATTGTCATTGCGATCCTAATTTTATTGTAGAAGTAGGACAAAAAATAAGTCAAGGACAAGTTATTCGGATGCGTTGGACCTAAAAATGTATATGGAGTTAAAGGAAATATATATAGTGATTCAAGTGGTAATCCAACTAATGGTGCAACTACTGGCCCACATCTTCATTTTGGAGTTAGAATTGATGGAAAATATCAAAATCCTTTAGATTTTTACAATAAATAAAATTCTTGACATAGTGCTTATAATATGATATTAATTATTTGGTAAAAGGAGGAAGATATAATGGAAAATATAAAAGGAACAAAAACAGAGAAAAATTTAATGGATGCATTTGCTGGTGAATCACAAGCAAGAAATAAATATACTTATTTCGCAAGTAAAGCTAAAAAAGAAGGATATGAGCAAATTGCAGCTATATTTTTAGAAACAGCGGAAAATGAAAAAGAACATGCAAAAATTTGGTATAAATTATTACATGATGGTAATATACCAACAACAGCAGTAAACTTAGAAGATGCTGCAAATGGAGAAAACTTTGAATGGACAGATATGTATGATAGAATGGCAAAAGAAGCAAGAGAAGAAGGATTTGATCGTATTGCATTCTTATTTGAATCTGTTGGAAAAATAGAAAAAGAGCATGAAGAAAGATATAGAAAATTATTAGATAATGTAAATGGAGAATTAGTATTTAGTAAAGATGGAGAAAAAATTTGGAAATGTAGAAATTGTGGACATATTGTAATAGGAAAAGATGCTCCAGAGATTTGTCCAGTTTGCAATCATCCAAAAGCATACTTTGAAATAAAAGCAGAAAATTATTAATATTCTAATTGTTAATATTTTATATATAATAGTTAATATTAAGTTAATTAAAAAGTTACCAAAAACCTAGATTTATTGGTAACTTTTTTTGTATTTTTATAGCATTTTTTTTAATAATATGATATAATCCTAAAAGTATAAAAGGAGATTATAATGCCTAAATTTTTTGTTAAAGAAAATCAAGTTAATAATAATAAAATAACTATTTTAGGAACAGATGTAAATCACATAAAAAATGTATTAAGATTACAATTAAATGAAAATATACAAATTTGTAATTCTGATAATCAAGAAAATTATTTATGCAAAATAAAAGATATATCAGATGAACAAATAAAATGTGATGTGCTTGAAAAAATAGAAGAAACTGTTGAACCTAGGGTTAAAGTTACAATATTTCAAGGGCTTCCTAAATCTGATAAAATGGAATTGATAATACAAAAATCTGTAGAGCTTGGTGTATATTCAATTGCACCAGTTGATATGGGAAGATGTATAGTAAAATTAAATGAAAAAGATAAACTAAAGAAAATTGATAGATGGCAAAAAATCTCAGAGGTTGCAGCAAAACAATGCGGAAGAGATATAATTCCACAAATAAGTAATGTTACTACAGTAAAAGAAATATGTAGTACTATTGATGATTATGATATGATAATAGTTGCATATGAAAAAGAAAAACAAAATGTATTAAAAAATGAATTAAAAGAAATAAAACAAAAAGGATTTAAAAAGATAGGTTTTGTTGTTGGCCCAGAAGGTGGACTTGAAGAAAAAGATGTAGAGATGCTTAAAACTAGTGGAGCAAAGATTGTTACTTTAGGAAAAAGAATCTTAAGAACAGAAACAGTTGCACTAAATGTATTAAGTAATATTATGTATGAATTAGAACAATAATAGTATCGTAAAATATAGAAAAATATGAAAGGAGAAGATATTAGTTATAGCTAATATCAAAATAAAAATGAGTTTATTTAAGACTGAAGAGAAAGAAAAAGTTAAAGAAGAAATTGTTAAAGAACAAGATATAGAAATAAATAAAAATGAAGATAAAAGTAAAAAAGCAACTAAAGAGATAGAGAAAAAGGTATCAACCAGAGTTTTTATTAATTTATTAATAGCAATATTAATAATGGCATATTTCTGTATATTAAGTGTAGTACATAGAAATGTCGGAGATGTAAATACAATAGGAGTTGTAAAAGGTGCAACTTTAGTATTTTTAGCAATAGCATTATTATTAATAGAAATTGCATATAAAAAAGAAAGCAAAACAGTAGCTATTCATGCTTTTGAAGTATTAGCTTTGGCAACTCATAGTTTAACAACAATGCATATTACTAAAATTTATAATTTTAATTTCGATAATTATATATTAGTATCTTCATATGGATTTTCAATATATTTTGTTTTAAAAACAATAATAATAACAACAAAAGCGAGAAAAGAATATTTAAGAGGATTAAGTGACATTTCACAAATTGTTCAAAAAGATGAGCCAAGTGTAAAAGAAGCAACTAAGAAAGAAAAACTAGATAAGAAAGAACAAAAAATGCAAAAAGCTAAATTAAAAGCTGAACAAAAGGCAGAAAAGAAGAATAGAAAAGAACAAAAAGTGGAAAATGATATTACAAAAGAAGTAAAAGAAGAAAAACAAACTATAGATAGCAAAGAAAATATTGTAGGAAAAATAGAAGAAACAAATAAAGAAGATAATGATAAAAAAGAAGAAAACTTTGAAGAAGTGAAAGAACCAAAAAAAGCAAGAAGTAGAAATAAAAATATAGCAAGTTTATGGGCTAAACTAGAAAAAATTAATCGTGAAGAATTAGAAGAAAATAATAATGAAAAAAATCTAAAGGAAAAAGAAAAAAATAATAAAGAAGATATTGGAGTAGCAGTAGAGGAAAAAGCAGAAAATAAAAAAGAAGTAAAAAAGACAACAACAAAGAAAACAAGTTCAACATCAACTAAAGCGAAAACGACAAAAACGGCAAAGACAACAGCAACTAAAAAAACTACATCAGCTAAAAAGACAGCTACTAGTAAAAAAACAGAGACAACAAAAAAAGCTGAAACTGATAAAAAAGTAAAAGAAACAGAAAATACAGAAAATAAACCTAAAAAAAGGGGAAGACCAAAAAAAGAGGTAAAGATAGATGATTAAAAGTATGACAGGTTATGGAAAAAGTTCTATAACAGAAAATTTAAGAGAGTATCAAGTAGAAATTAAAACAATAAATCATAGATATGCAGATGTGAATATCAAAATGCCAAGAACTATAAGTTATTTGGAAGATGATGTGAAAAAAGAAATCTTAAAACAAGTAAATAGAGGAAAAATTGATGTATTTATTTCATATTACAACAATAGTAAAGAAGGTAATGAAGTAAAGATTAATACAGAAATAGCTAAATTATACATAGATGAATTAAGAAAATTAGCTTCAGAAGAAGGACTACAATCAAATATAGAAGTTGTAGATATAGCTAAGTTTCCAGATGTTTTAAAAATTCAAGCAAATAATGATGACGAAACAATAAAAGAAGAATTATTAGCAGTAGTCAAACAAGCTACAGATAGTCTTATGAAAATGAGACAAGAAGAAGGAGCAAAAATTGCAAAAGACTTAGAAGAAAGATTAGATGCAGTTGAAGCTAAAGTACTTGAAATATCAAAACTTTCTACTGGACTTATTGAAGATTATGTGGTAAAATTAGAAGATAGAATAAAAGATTTGCTAAAAACAGAAGAAATTGACAAATCAAGATTAGCACAAGAAGTTGTCATATATGCAGATAAATGTTCAGTTGAAGAAGAGATAACAAGACTAAAAAGTCATATATCACAATTTAGAAAATTATTAGAATCAAAAGATGCAATAGGAAAAAAATTAGATTTTCTTATTCAAGAAATGAATAGAGAAACTAATACAATTGGTTCAAAGGCAAATAATTTAGAAATAACTAATTATGTAGTGGATGTTAAAACAGAACTTGAAAATATTAGAGAACAAATTCAGAATATTGAATAAAGGAGTTGATTTTATGCAATTAGTAAACATTGGATTTGGAAATATAGTTTCAGCAGAAAGAATAGTGGCAATAGTAAGCCCGGAATCTGCACCAATAAAAAGAATGGTTCAAGAAGCAAAAGATAACAAAACAGCAGTTGATGCAACTTATGGAAGAAGAACGAGAGCTGTTTTAATAATGGATTCAGGACATATCATATTATCAGCAGTACAACCTGAAACAGTTGCAGGAAGAGTTGATAAAGATATAGCTCAAGAAGAAAATTAATAGGTACCATTAGCCTAAATAATGGAGAAAGGATGCATAATTTAATTATGCGAGGTGGAAAAATGATAGTAAAACCAAGTGTTACAGATTTATTAAAAGTTTCAAAAAACAGATATGAATTAGTTATTGCTACTGCTAAAAGAGCAAGACAAATTGCTTCAGGAGCTCCAATTCGTACAGACAAGAAAGAAGACTCACCAGTAACTCAAGCTGCAATAGAAATAGCAGAAGGGAAGGTAAAAATATGCTAGTTATATTATCTGGAGTTGCAGGAGCAGGAAAAGATACAATAAAAAAAGAATTAATCAAAAGGATGGAAAATGTAGAAACGCTTCCATCTTTTACTTCTAGGCCTCAAAGAGAAGGAGATGTTGAAGGTGGTACATATCACTTTGTAACAAAACCAGAATTTGAAAAAATGATACAAGACGGAGAATTTTATGAATATGATATACATCATAATAATTACTATGGAACTTCTAAAAAATTATTAAAACAAAAAATAGAAAGCGGAAAAATAATAGTAAAAGATATTGATGTAAATGGAACAGAACATTTAATTGACTTATTAAAAAATGATACAAAAGTTGTAACAATCTTTTTAAGAGTTCCTAAAGAGGAATTAAGAAAAAGACTTGAAACAAGAATAGACAAACCAAGTGAGGAAGAAATAATATTAAGATTAAATAGATTTGATTATGAAGAATCAAGAATAGATTTATATGATTATGTATTAAAAAATAATGATTTAGAAAAAACTGTTCAAATTATTATGACAATAATCAATAATGAAAAAATGTTAGAAGATAAAGCTAAATAGAGGGAGGAAAAGTACTTGAAAGTTTTAGCTATAGGAGACTTAGTTGGAAATTGTGCAATTAAAGAATTAAAAATGAAATTGCCTAAAATTTATGACGAAGAAAAAATTGATTTTGTAATAGTAAATGGTGAAAATGTTGCTGAAGGTATGGGAATTACAGAAAAAAACTTTAACGACATTTTAGCACAAAAAGTTGATGTAATAACAATGGGAAATCATACTTGGGGAAAAAAAGATATATTTAAATTTATAGATCATCCTCAAATCATACGACCTGCTAATTATAGTAAGCCAGTCCCAGGAAAAGGTTATAACATTTTTGAATGTAAAGGTAAAAAAATAGCTGTAATAAATCTAATAGGAAGAGTAGGAATGAATGTTCTTTCTGATAATCCTTTTTTATGTACAAAACAAATTGTTGAAAAGATTAAATCACAAGTTGATTTAATAATAATAGATTTTCACGGTGAAGCTACAGCTGAGAAAATAGCTTTTTCATATTATATGGATGGTAAAGTAACTGCTATATTTGGGACACATACTCATGTTCAAACAGCAGATGAAAAAATATTGCCAAATGGAACAGCATATATAACAGATATAGGGATGACTGGGCCAAAGAATTCTGTAATTGGAATGAATATTGAATCTTCTTTAAAAAGATTTGAAACATCACTTCCAGAAAAATACAAAATTGCAGATGGTGAAAGTTTCTTAAATGGCGTTGTATTTGAAATTGATGATAAGACGAACAAGGCTACTAATATCAAGCGAATTCAAATGTAGAATTTTGTCAAATATAATTTTTTATTGCGATGAAAACTGGAAAAAATTACCAAAAATATATTTACAATTTTAGGTACCTATTATAAAATTGGAAATGCAAAATGCAATAAAAATTAAATTATAGGAGGCAAAAAAATGGAAATTTTAAAAATTTCATCAAAATCAAACCCTAATTCAGTAGCAGGAGCAATTGCTGGATTGGTAAAAGAATCAAGTAAAGCAGAAATGCAAGCAATCGGAGCTGGAGCATTAAATCAAGCAGTAAAGGCTGTGGCAATCGCAAGAGGATTTGTTGCACCGGCAGGAGTGGACCTTGTTTGTATACCTGCTTTTGCAGAAGTAGAAGTTGAAGGAGAAGATAGAACTGGTATAAAGTTGATTGTAGAATCAAGAACTTAATATATATGAAAATTGGAGCATAAGCTCTAATTTTTTTTGTTTTATTTAGTTCTTTTTTCTAGAGATTGTATTGTATAAATGAAAGATTATTGGTATAATTTATTTACTTGTTCAAAGGAGGAAAATATTATGAAAAAAAATAAGAAAGTAATAATTATAGTATCGATTGTGTTAATAATAGTTGCAATTGCAACAACTATGATTTTGATTAATAGTGCAACTAATAAAGAAAGTGAAATAGAAAAATCAAATTATGAAGAAGAAAACGGAAAGTCTAAGTTAAATGGACTATATGATAAATTAAAAGATTCTAAAAACTATAGTATAAGTTTAACATTAAACAAAGATAATGTGAGAACAACATCTAAAAAGGGGGATTTTGCTAAAGTAGAGATTATAAACCAAGGAACTAAAAATGATTATATTGTGAAAGATAAAATGACATATATGCTAGTTGAAAATACAGAAAAAGTATATAAATATAAAAATAATGTTGCCTTATTAAATGATTTTGAAAATAAATTAGATGAAATACTAAATAAAAACTTTGTTGTTGGAACAGAAGAAATTGATGGAAAGCAATATAGATATGAAGAATTTAATAATACTAGTGTTTTTGTAATTAATTTTAAGAAAAAGATAGATGATGCGGAAACAAAAACAAGAGTTTATTTTGATGGAAATGATGTTAAATATATAAAGACATATATAGGTGATGTTGAACAATTATTAAAAGTAGAAATAAAATATGATTGTATGAAAAACAGTGATTTTGATGTTCCCGAGGAAGATGAAGAAGAATAATTTAGTATTAAATATGTTAAATTTTAAAAAATATATGTGTATAAAAAATAATCTTGACAGTTGCCATAAAAAGCATAATAATATCAAGATTATTTTTTTTGTATATCAGTTTTAATGATATTTTTATATAGATTACAGATATTGCAATCTGTACAATTAATAATTCGCTTTTCGAAGATTAAGTTTAAAGTATTAACAAATTCATCTATTACATTATCTATGAGATGAATATAAATTTTTTCAGGAATTAAATCTAAAAGAGTATTTAATGTATAATCATTAGTTGAAAAACTTATGTCAGATAGAAATTTGGCATTAAAATTATTTTTGGAATGGCTTATTATTTCTTTGTTTTCATCAAGTATAAGTGTGTAATTTTTTGAATATATGACATGAACAATATTTATTTTACTTTTTTGAGAATTTACATATAGTTTTATTAACGAAATGAATTCTTTATATTCCTTTTCAATTATAAAAGTATTTACTGCTTCATCAACTATAGAATTTAAGAAATTATGATATTTTGAAAATCTAAAATTTAGATATCCGTTTAGAAAAATATTTTTATTTTCAGTTAGAATATTCTTAAATGAAACTTGAAGAATATTAAATTTTTGTTTTAAGTATTCTTTAGAATCAACCATAATATTAAAACAATTATTTAAAATAATCTTTCTTTCAGAAATTGAAAAATAAAAATAGTTTTTATAGATAATCTGATTTAAAATAGAATCTTCTAATTCATATACAATTAGTAATGAAAGCAGAGAAGACAGTTTAGTAATAAAAAGCTCATCATTATTACCAGTATAGTGAATAATGATATTATTATAATGTTTAAATTTCTTTTTAGAATAATAGATATTATCCATATTTAAATTTTCTAATTCTTGTTGTAGATATTCTAGTACATGAGAATTATTTGATTTTAATGCAATTGATTTCATAAGAAAAAATTCTCCTTTCTATAGATAGTATCTACTAAATTTAATTTGATATACCTTATAATATGCTTTTATAGAAAAAAAGCAACTTGTATAGTTGCTTTAATAATATAACATATAATCTATATCAGGAAATACGCAATCTTTTTTTGAAATATCTTTTAAAAATTCTTCATCAATATTATTGTTCTTTAATTGATAATAAAGTTTTGTAAATCTTCCAATATGATCTTTAATTCTTTTTTTGGCATAATCAACCATAGTTCCATTAGTTATAATAAATAGCCAATCACTACTTTGAGCAAGTAATAATTCTCTAGCACATTGATTTAAAGCTTTTTTTTGTAATCCCTTAGAATTAGGGAATAGACGAGCTAATTCACACATTCTATCACCAGCAACATGTAGATGTCTATGTGCATAGTCATTACTTGGGTTTAACCAAACTTCACTATAGCCATTTGCACCCCAACTAGATCTACAAGGTGAACATACTTGCATTTCTGGATATTTATCAATATATTCTGATGGGGTGATAAGCTTAAAGTTACAATCATCATAATATATTTTTTTAAATAAAATATATAGCCAATATGGACCTTCATACCACCAATGTCCATAAAGTTCAGCATCATATGGGCAAAGAATAATTGGTGGATTCTGAGTATAATCTGCAATATTATTTATTTGAGCATTTCTTGAATCTAAGAAATGACCTGCTTGCTTTTCAGCAGAATCTTTAGCCCATTGAACATTGTAGTAATCTTTAAAATCAGTTTTTCCAGTAATTCTATAATATTTTATTCCAGTATGAACTCTAACTCCATTATGAGCAATATAAGGTTTTATATAATCATAATCAGCTTCATAACCGATATCTCTATAAAATTCCCTGTAATTGAAATCTCCAGGATATCCATTTATTGAACTCCAAACTTGTCTTGAAGATTCAATATCACGTCCAAAAGCAATTACACCTTCTGGTGAAACAATTGGAGCAAAGGTTCCATAAACTGGAGTAGGGTCTGCATATAGAATTCCATGTGTCTCTGTAATTACATAGTCTATTCCAAATTCTTTTAAATATTTATCTGCCTCTGGAACATAACCGCATTCTGGTAACCAAATACCACGTGGTTTTCTACCAAAATATTTTTCATAAGTTTGTACGCCAACAGCAATTTGTGCTTTAACAGTTTTTTCATTAACATATAAAATTGGGAAATACCCATGAGTTGCTCCACATGTTATAATTTCTAATACCCCAATATCTTGGAAATGTTTAAATCCTTCGATAATATTACAATTGTAAATATCTTTAAAAACGTGTAAATCATTTGAATATCGATCAAAATAATATTTAGAAAGTTGATTTAATCTTGCGTCGCCAGCAGTTCTTTTGATTTCTTTTTTTGAAAGTTCAATAAGTTTTTTTAAATAATTAATATATTTTTTTTGTAATAATTTATTATCTAACATAGAAAGTAGAGGAGGTGTCATTGACATAGTTATTCTAAAATCAACTTTTTCATCTACTAGTTTTTGAAAATTTAAAAGTAATGGTATATATGTTTCTGATATTGCTTCAAATAGCCAAGATTCTTCTAGATAATCATCACTTTCTGGATGATGAATAAATGGAAGATGTGCATGTAGTACAAAGCTAACAAATCCTTTTTTTTGTTGCATTATAATTCTCCTTTGTATTTTTTATGTGTATTAAAATATTCCTGATGAAGGATTTGAAAAACTTTCAATGTCTTCATCTTTATATAGTTCTCTATAAAAATCATAAATATTATAAATTTTCCCCATATTTTTCATAAATGATAAATTAGCAAAAGATTTTTCTGACATAGCATTTGTTTTTGTGTTTTTGAAATAAACCATTTTGTCTAGAGTGTTAAATAAAATTTTATCATTTGGAGATTCGATTTCATTTGAAGATGAAATATAAATATAATTCTCTTTTATATTATTTTCATTAGATATAGGGCGTCTACCAAGTTCTGCTCTATAATCGCATTTGCTATCATTTATATGTAAATACCAACTATTAGCAAAATCATTTATTTCTATTTCAAAATCGTAATGTAAAGTATCATTATATATTTTCAAAATAGGTTTAGTTGTTTCAAAGAAATTTTCTCCATATTGTTTTTTATAATTTTGACGATCTTCGTCAGATATATCCCAATAAATAAACAAATTGGTTGGAGTTTGTGCGAGTATTTTAACAACTGTTTGATTATATCTATATGGTAAATCATAATATTCTACAGATTCAGGTTTTCTAACAGAAACTTTTTTAGTAGTAGATTTAGCTTTTGTAGTTTTTGCTGTTTTAGTTTTAGCTTCAACTTTAGAATCTTTTTCTTCACTAACCTTTTTTGTTGTGTTTTTCTTATTAGCTGCTTTCTTAGTAGCAGTTTCTTTTACATTTTCTGCTTTTTTTGTAGAAGAAGTAGATTTTTTAGTAGCAACTTTTGCTTTAGTTGCGGTAGCTTTAGTGACTTTAGTAGTTTTAGTCTTAGTTGCAGCTTTAGAATCTTTTTCTTCACTAGCTTTTTTTGTTGTAGTTTTCCTTGCAGTTACTTTTTTTGTAGTAGATTTAGCTACCTTTTTATTATTATTTTCTTTTAATTCAACATCTTTGTTTTCTGAATCTTTTGTTTTTCTAGGCATTGCGCTTCCTCCTATGTATTTTAA
This sequence comes from uncultured Clostridium sp., assembly GCA_946545015.1. Taxonomy (GTDB): domain Bacteria; phylum Bacillota; class Clostridia; order TANB77; family CAG-508; genus CAG-269. Next base: position 23,004 of record CAMNMV010000011.1, on the reverse strand, counting down.
TTTCCTAATATATATACTATACCAAAAATAAAATAAATTCAATAAAAATTTGAAAAAATTTGTCAAAAGCATTTACTTTTTAAAAAAACTTGTATAAAATGGAAAAGGAATTAATAAACAAAAGATAATTTGTCTATAGAAGGGGGCACATAAATCGATGAAAATACTAATGTTAACATGGGAATATCCACCAAGAATAGTTGGAGGAATATCAAGAGTAGTATATGATTTATCACACACTTTAATTAAAGATGGACATGATGTAACTGTAATTACTTACAAAGAGGGAGATACGCCTTATTTTGAAGATGATAAGGGAGTAAAAGTCTATAGAGTAGATAATTATATGATAAATCCTAATAATTTTATAGATTGGGTAATGCAACTTAATTTTAATATGGTTGCAAAAGCAAATGAAATAATAGCAGAAGAAGGAAAATTTGATGTTGTTCATGCACATGATTGGTTAGTTGCTTATGCTGCTAAAACATTAAAGAATTCTTATAATATGCCAATAGTTGCAACTATACATGCAACAGAGAGTGGAAGAAATAGTGGAATTCACGATGAACAACAAAGATATATAAATGATACAGAATGGATGTTAACATACGAAGCTGCTGAAGTAATAGTAAATAGTAATTATATGAAAGGTGAAATACAAAGATTATTTGGTTTACCTTATGATAAAATAAATGTTGTTGCAAATGGTGTAAACTTAACAGCATTCAATGGAATCGAAAGAGATTACAATTTCAGAAGAAGATTTGCTATGGATAATGAAAAGATAATATTATTCTTAGGAAGACTTGTTTATGAAAAAGGAGTGCAAAATTTAATTGCAGCAATGCCAAAAATCTTAGAAGGATATCATGATACTAAATTAGTTATAGCTGGAAAAGGTGGAATGATTGATGAATTAAAAGCACAAGTTGATGCACTAGGAATTGGGCAAAAAGTTTATTTTGCAGGTTATTTAGGTGGAAAAGATGTGCAAAGAATGTACAAAGCAGCAGATGTTGCAGTATTTCCAAGTACATATGAACCATTTGGTATAGTTGCATTAGAAGCAATGCTTTCAGAAAGACCAATAGTGGTATCTGATATTGGAGGACTAAACGAAATAGTTCAACATAGAGAAAATGGTATGAAGAGTTATGCGGGAAACGCAAATTCAATAGCAGATTCAATATTGGAATTATTATATGATCACAAATTATGTGCCGAAATAACTAAAAAAGCAAAAAATAAAGTTAGAAATGAATACAATTGGAGTAAAATTGCTCAAGATACACACTTTACATATCAAAAAGCAATTTGTCAATCAATGGCTGAAAAGCAAAAGAGAGAAATCGAACAAGAAAGAGCAAGAAAAACAAAGAAAGCAAAAGGTACAGAAAACGAAATTACCAACTTGCTTAGCTTCAAGAAACGTCAAGCATATGCATAGACAAAACAAATATTGCCAAAGAGAATTTTTCTCTTTGGCTTTTATTGAATAAAAATAAAATTAAGAAAAGTTCAATATTTCTACAAATTTAGCAAAAATAAATAGTATAATATAATAAAACAAAAAGGAGAGAAAATATAAATGTTTAAATCAGGATTTGTAACATTAATAGGAAGAACAAATGTGGGAAAATCAACATTAATTAATTTATTAGTTGGAGAAAAAGTTGCAGCAATAGCAAATAAAGTTCAAACAACAAGAACTGCAATAAGAGGTATTGTTAATAGAGAAAATTCTCAAATCATATTTACAGATACTCCAGGAATTCATAAACCAAAAACAAAGTTAAATGAAACAATGATTGAAACATCATTTTCAAGTATTCCAGATAGTGATATAATATTATTTTTAATAGAAGCTACAAGTGAAGATATTGGACGAGGAGATAGAATAATATTAGATAAAATAAAAGAGGCAAAAAGAAAAACTATATTAATTATAAATAAAATTGATTTAGTTGAAAAAGATAAACTTTTAAACTTAATTGATATATATAGAAAAGAATATGATTTTGAAGCTGTTATTCCAATTTCAGCTAAAAAGGAAAAATATAAAGATGTAATATTAGATGAAATAGAAAAGAACTTAAAAGAAGGTCCTGCATATTATGATATGGAAGAGTATACAGACCAAACATTAAGGCAACTTGCAGAAGAAACAATTAGAGAAAAAGCATTAAGAGTTTTAGATCAAGAAGTACCTCATGGTATTTATGTTGAAGTTGAGAAAATGCAAACAAGAACAAATAAAAACGGTGAAGAATTATATGATATTGAAGCAACAATATATTGTTTAAGAAATTCACATAAGGGTATAATAATAGGGAAAAATGGTGAAATGTTAAAAAGAATTGGAACAATGGCAAGAAAAGATATGGAGCAAAATTTTGGATTAAAAGTAAATTTAAAAACTTGGGTTAAAGTAAAAGAAGATTGGCAGGAAAATGATTCTATAGTTAACAAATTTAAACTAAAGAAATAGAATAAATTTTATAAAAGTGCAAAAGATATTAAAGGTAAAACTTTAAATTAAGGGGGCAAGCTTATGATAAAGAAAATAGCATGGGATACTTTTAAAAAGACAGGGGATATAGATGCTTTTTTAGAATTTAAACAAATAGAAAATATAGAAAAAAATATAAAAGAAATTCAAGACATAACAAATTTAAATTTACAACAAAATGAATTACAGAATAATATACAAAATAAAGAGGAATTGTAGATGGCAAATATTAAAACAAATGGAATAATACTGTCAGAGCATAATTTAGGAGATTTTGATAAAATGCTTACAATGTTAACTCCTGGTTTGGGAAAAATATCGTGTGTGGCTAAAGGCGCAAGAAGGCCTAATAGTAGCCTTCTTGCTGGCACACAGCTTTTTTGCTTTGGAGAGTATGTGATGTTTAAAGGGACTAGTACATATCATATTAATTCATGTGAGACTATAGAAATTTTTTATGATTTAAGAAATGATTTAGATAAATTAAAGTATGCTATGCATGTTTTAAAAATTGTACAAGATGTAACAGAAGAAAATCAAAATTGTTATAGAATTTTACAACTATTATTAAATACATTGTATACTATTGCAAATGATGAAAAAGATCTTGATTTGATATTAAGTATATTTAAATTGAGATTATTATGTATTTTGGGATTTACTCCTAGAATCCAAAAATGTATTTCTTGTAACGAAGAAAATGAAGTATATAAATTCAGTTTAAGAGATAATGGATTTAAATGTGAAGCTTGTAGTAAACAAGATAAATCAACTATAAGTATGAGCAGGAGCACACAAAATGCAGTTATTTATACTGTTACGGCACCACCTAAAAAATTGTTTTCTTTTAATTTGAAAGATGAAGCATTAGAAGAATTTAAATTAATAACAAAATTATACTTTAATGAAAAATTAGAAAAAGAATATAAAATAGAAGAATTATTCTAACAAAATTATTTTAAAATAAAGCCTATTGACTTTTAGGCAATAAAAAAGATATAATAAAGACACAATCATAAAATAAAACAGAAAAGAGAAGGGAGCGATTTTTATGAAAATAAAAATAACAGGAAAGGAACTAAAGATTACAGAAGCTATTAATGACTATGTAGAAAAGAAACTAGATAGAATTGATAAGTATTTTGAAGAAGCAGAAGCTGAAGTTACATTAAGAACAGAAAAACAAGAACAAATTGCTGAAATATACGTAACAGCAAATGGAGAAAAATATAGAGCTGTAACTGAAGATAAAGATCTATATGCTTCAATTGATAAAGATATAGATATATTAGAAGGACAAATTAGAAAAACAAAAACAAAAAAAGAAAAAATGATGAAAGAGTCTTCAATAAAAACAATGGGATTTAATCCAGTTCATGAAGATGAAGTTTCAAATGAAATAGTAAAAACATCATATTATGAAATTAAACCAATGTTACCAGAAGATGCGGTTTTAAAATTACAAGAAAAACCATCACATAATTTCTTAGCATTCATAAATGTTGAAACAGGAAAAGTTAATGTTGTACATAGATTAAAAGATGGTAAAAACTATGGATTAGTAGAACCAGAAGCTTAATTTTATATACTAGAATAAAAAAACTTAAGGTTAAGAATTAAATAAATTTGAAAATATTTAATAAAGGCAGGAATACAGTTCCTGCTTTTATGTATTGTTTAGAGTAAAATATGATGAAATAGGCTTGAAAAATATTAGATGTATGCTAAAATCTAATATAGAGAACAATTAAGAGGAGTTTTATATGAATGGTGAAGATGAAAAAAACAATAATCACAATGATCTGAATACAGAAGAAAAACTTGTAAGGGCATGGATAGGTGAAACTAATCAAGACCATTACATAAATAAATTTAAAACTGGTGGATTTAGTTTTTTAGCTTTTTTATTTCCTGATGCAATGTTTTTAGGCAGAAAAATGTGGATTGAAGCGATTTTGATTATAGTAGTTGACTTATTGATATCATATTTCAATCATTTTAGGCCTTTTCCACCATTTGGAGTTATAAAACTTATTATAGGTGCTACATATTATTCAATATATCAGTCAAGTATAGAAAGAAAAATAAAAAAATACAAAAAACAAGGTTTAAGCTATGAAGAACAATTAGAAAAAGCCAAAAAGCACGGAGGAGATGTTCTACCATTTGCGATTATATTATTGGTTGCTATGTTAGTTGTTAATTTTGTTGTACGTTTTGAAGAGGTAAAGGATTCAGAAAATTATAATACCATTGATGATCGATACAGTGCTGAAATTTTTGAAGATAAACAAGATGACGAAGAAACAAATTATATGAATGAATTTAAAATGAATGATTGGACATTAGAATATGATCCTGAGGAATGGAGAGAAGCTGAGATAACGTATGATGAAAAAAATCAAAAGGCAATAATTAATGATAATAATGATATATTAATATATATTGATGATCCGATTACATATGGAAAGCTAAGCGATCCTCAATTTATAAAATTATATGTCGACTCTTTTAAAGTTGGAATGGAAGGAACTTTAAGAGATAATTATGGAAAATATGAAACAGCTGATTGGAAAATAAAGAAAAATAGTAAAGGACTTTATCTTTTAGAATTTAGTTTATCTTTTATGAAATCATATGTGATATGTCAACAAACAGGAGAAAATGAAATAAAATCAATTTCTTTTTCGTTAGTAAATAATCAGGGAATTCCAATTTTACCTGAAACATCAGAAAATGTTGAACATATGTTATTTAATATTAAATTTGATACTAATAATTTAGATGAATAATTAGTTAATTTTATAAAACAAGAGTTTAATAAAGGCAGGAGCACATCTCCTGCCTTTATGTATTACATAAAACCAAGAAAAATACTTCTGCCTAATTTGTTGGTAAATTGTATATAATATAACTATCTCATGTTGTTTTCAGCTTGTTGTATTAATTTTCTTACCATGTTACCACCTATTCTACCAGCATCTCTTGCTGAAATGTCACCATTATATCCGTCTTTTAAATTAACACCAACTTCTGAAGCTACTTCATATTTGAATTTGTCTAAAGCAGCCATAGCTTCTGGAACTAATTTTTTGTTTGAATTGTTATTTGCCATTGTTTCTTCACCTCCAAGATATAAAACATTTAATAGAAAAAACTATAATGTTTTTTTCTATTAATATCATTTGCAGATTATAAAAAAATAAACAGGAAATTTTTTGAAAAAAGTTGAAAAAAAATTTTATTATAGATATAATGCAAAAAGATAAAAAATGACGGAAGATGTAAAAAAGGAGTAATTTTATGTATAAATTAATAGCGATAGATTTAGATGGGACAATGTTAAATAGTTATGGAATTGTTACTCAAAATACAAAACAAATTTTACAGAAAAAAATAGATGAAGGAATGCAAATTGTAATAGCTTCTGGAAGAACAACTTCATCAATTATACCTATTGCAGAAGAAATAGGCGGAATGCAGTATTTTATATCTGGAAATGGCGCACTTGTATATGATATGAAAAATAAAAATGTTATATACGATAAATTCATTCCTAAATCAAAAGTTTTAGAAATAATAGATATATGTGAGAAGAATAGTATATTTTATACTGTATATACAGAAAATGAAATAATAACAAAAACATTAAAATATAATGTTTTATATTATTATAAGGAAAATCAAAAAAAAGAAGAAGAAAAACAAACAAAATTAAAAATTATTGAAAATATAAGACAATATATAAAGGAAACAGAAGGAATTAATTATTTGAAAATAATGATTTGCGATGCAAGCCAATTAATATTTAATTCAATAATAAAAAAATTAAAAGAAATTAAAAGTGTTGAAGTTTTAGATGTAGGGCATCAATCAAGAAAATTTATAAAAGATGGAACAGAAGATATTGCTATAGAATATTTTTATACTGAAATAACTATGGAAGATGTTGATAAATGGGCAAGTTTAGAATTCCTTATAGAAAAACTAAATATTGATAAAACAGAAGTTATAGCAATTGGGGATAATGAAAATGATAAAAAAATGATTATAAATGCAGGTTTAGGAGTGGCAATGGGGCAAAGTACCCCTAAAATTACTAAAGTTGCTGATGTTATTACTGATTCAAATGACGATGACGGAGTAGTAAAAATTCTAGAAAAAATATAAAGAATAATATTACAATTATATTACAAAAACATTACATTAATATTAAGTTTTTGCAAGAAACATTGAAATTATTGATTTTGGAAACTGGTTGAGTTACAATAAAATAGATAGTGATTTTATCGAAAAATATACAAAAATATAATTAAAGGGAGGAATTTGTTATGGCAACAAATCCAATGCAAAGAAAAGCAAGAATATCATTTATTTTAGGTATGTTAGTAATGCTATTAATATCAGGAGCGATAATAGTATTTTTATTCATGCAATTAAACAATTATAAGAAAAAAGAACAAGAAGATAAAAAGGCAAGTAAACAAGTATATGTATTAAATCAAGATGTAAGTTCTGGACAAGTTATTACATCAGATATGTATACAATGTCAACTGTAAATTCTAATTTAGTTCCTGCCAATGCTGTATCTGACATGTCTATAATAGATAACTATTCTTTACAAGATAAAGAAGGAAATGAAGTTTATACAAAAGGCGGAAAATTAACAATCCAAAAAAATAATAAAGAATATGAAGTTAAACAAGATGATGAAAATGGCAACTATTATATAGAAATGAATGGAAATGATGAATATATAGATTTAACTACAGTTCCATTAATTGCAAAAGTAGCAATGAAATCTAATACTGTTATTACAAAAGAATTATTAGCTAAAGGTGAAAATGCATTAGCTGATGATATGAGAAGAGAAGAATACAATGCATTTATATTACCAATGGACTTAGTTACAGGAGACTATATCGATGTTAGATTAATGTTACCTAATGGGCAAAACTTTATAGTTGTATCTAAAAAAGAAGTAGAAATTCCAAATATTGGAGGACAAGATTCAACAGATACAGTTTGGTTAAATGTTTCAGAAGGCGAAATATTAGCGATAAGTAGTGCAATAGTTGATGCATACAGAATAAATGGGGCTAAATTATATGTTGATAAATATACAGAAGCAGGAATGCAAAAAGCTGCAACACCAACATATGTTGTAACTTCAGAAACATACACATTATTACAAAATGATCCTAATATATTACAAAAAGCAAAAACAGAATTGTTGAATAGATATAGAAGTGAATCAAGCGTTGAATTAAGAAATAATCATATAAATAGAGCAATTCAAGCACAAGAAGATGCAGAAGAAGGACTTACAACAAAAATGGAAGAAAGCATTAAGAATTCACAAGATCAAAGAAAAACTTATCTAGATTCACTTTCAGGAGAAATTCAATAATTATTAAAGAAGGGAGAAACTAATGAAAAAGTATGGTTTTATAGGCGCTTATGACAAAATAGATATGATAATATATGTTGCCAAGATATTAGAATTATGCAATAAAAGGGTATTGATAATTGATTCAACATTAAATCAAAAAGCAAGATACATTATACCTACTATAAAGCAAGAAGCTGCCTATATTACTGATTATGAAAACATAGATATTGCGGTTGGATTTAAGAATTATGAACAAATAAGACAATATTTAAGAACACAAGAAGAATTACCTTATGATGTAGTATTAGTTGATATTGATAATCCATATAATATACAAGGATTTGAACTAAATCTAACTGATAAAAACTTTTTTGTTACATCATTTGATATTTTCTCTTTAAGAAGAGGAATACAAATATTGTCATTAGTCAAAAACCCTATGAAGTTAACAAAAATATTATTTGCGCAAGATATATTAAAAGAAGAAAATGATTATTTAAATTATTTAGCATTAGGATATAAAATCTTATGGGATGAAGAAAGAATATACTTTCCAATTGAAAATGGCGATTTGAGTGTAATATCAGAAAATCAAAGAGCGGGTAAGATTAGATTTAAAAGATTAAGCCAACAATATAAAGATGGACTTCTTGTTGTAGCAAATGAAGTTGCAGATGATGTTGGTGAAGGACAAATAAGAAGAGCTATAAAAAATATAGAAAGAGGAATGTAATATGGCAATAGTAACTTTTTGGAGTAATGGCAGAGAACAAACAGGAAAAACATTATCAATGGTAGCTATTTCGACATATATGGCAATTGAACATAATATAAAAATATTGTTAGTATCAACTGCCAATAACAATGACGTGTTACATAATTGCTATTTTGACAAACAAACTGGTAAAAAGACAACATTTGGTATTTTTGCTCCTAGAAACACTGAAATAGCAATGCAAAGCGGAATGGAAGGACTAATACGTATAGCTAGAAGTAATAAAATCTCTGCTGAAAATATAAAAGACTATACAAAAGTTGTATTTAAAGATACTTTGGAAATATTATTTTCTGGCAAGGAAAATGGTAATGATGAAAATGTATCTCAATACTATCCAGAAATAGTAAAAACAGCAAATCAATATTACGATTTGATATTTGTAGATTTGGATACCAATATAGATGAAAGTATTCAAAGAGAAATGATGAGAAATTCTGATTTGGTAGTAGCAAATATTAATCAAAGACTAGCATGTGTTGATAATTTTAAAGCTGAAAGACAACATGATGAAATATTAGGATCAAAAAAGACTATTGTATTAGCTGGAAGATATGATAAATTTTCAAGATATACAGCTAAAAATATTTCTAAATATTTAGGAGAGAAAAATATTATAACAGTACCATATAATACATTGTTCTTTGATTCAGCAGAAGTAGGACAAGTACCAGATATGTTTTTTGAATTTGCAAAAAACAAAAATTTAGATAGAGAAGATAGAAATTATGTATTTTTTCAGGAAATAAGTAAGGCTTCTGAAATGATACAATATAAGATACAAGAATTAGAAATGAATATATAAAGAAAGGGGAAACCTTAAATGACCATAGTCGATATTTTATTGATATTAGTTGTTGTTGGAATGGCAGCATTTCTATTATACTATTATGTTAAAAAGAAAAAGAATGAAAAAGTAGAAGAAACAATTAATGTTGATGATAAAACATATACATTAGATAAAATGAAAGAATTTGTCAAGAAAAGACTTAATGAAATAACTAAAGTTAACTTATATGATATTGGTCTTTCTGAAGAAGAATTAAAAAGAAGAAAGAATAAAAAATATGAGTTAAAGAAAGCTTTAAAAGGTTGTACATATGGAGATGTTAATGACAAAAAATATGTTAAAGAATTAATATATGATATCTTAGAAAAAGAATATGGTGTTACTGAAACAAACATATCAAAAGCAATCCCTTTCGATATACCTTCATTATTAACAGCACAAGATAAATTTGATATATTAATATATGCATATAAAAAAGAATTTGGATATGAAGCTTTAACTGAATTGATTAAAAAATATAATTTGGCAGAATTAAAATATATGGTTGGAGAAGCAAAGCCATCATATGTTATAACAGAAGATGAAATTTCTGAAATATATGAAAAAGAAAATATTGCTTTATCATTTTCAGATAAATTAGCTGTTGTTGTTCAAAGAATTTATCAACATTATAAAGGATATAGCTCAATAGATGAAGTAAGAGATATGAATATAGACGGTGTATCAGGTGGTGTATCTGGACTTCCAGAAAGTTTCTTAAGTCAAGTTGCGCAAACAGATGGAGATTATTTATCACAAGTTTCAGAACATAAAGTTCCAAGAGCATGTGATAGTATTTGGATATTCTTCCAAGGTAAATCAATTCGTTTAGCATTCTTATCATTTGGTACAGAAGCAGAATTAAAAAGAGTATGTCAAAATATATATAAATACAATAACCCAGGACAATTATCAGATACAAATGGTTATAAAATCAATGAAATGAAAGATGGTTCCAGAGTTGTTGTTGTAAGACCAAGTTTCTCAGAAACATGGGCATTCTTCGTAAGAAAATTCGACGTAAAACGTTCAACATTGGAACAATGGTTTAAAGGAGAACCAGGTTCTGATGAATCAATAGAATTATTGAAATTCTTAGTAAAAGGAGCAAGAATTGTATCAATTACTGGTGAGCAAGGTTGTGGTAAAACAACAATGCTTATGGGAATGATTGAAAATATTTATGAAACAATGAACATCCGTGTTCAAGAAACTGCATTCGAGCTTCATTTAAGAAGAATTTATCCAACAAGAAACATATTAACATTCCGTGAAACTGATACAATATCAGGACAAGAAGGTTTGGACGTTCAAAAGAAAACTGACGGTTCTGTTAATATCATAGGTGAGGTTGCAACAGACCCCGTAGCATCTTGGATGATACAAGCAGCCCAAGTTGCATCTAAATTTACATTATTTACTCACCACGCAAAAACATTTCCAAACCTAGTTACAGCGTTAAGAAACTCAATGCTTAGAACTGGAGTGTTCAAAAATGAAAAAACTGCTGAAGAGCAAGTTGTATCAGTTTTAAACTTTGATATTCACTTAACAAAAGACTTTAGAGGAAAAAGATATGTAGAAAGAATTACAGAATGTATACCAGTTGAAGATAAAAATGAATATACATTTGATCATAGAAAAGAATCTACATTAGAAGGAAAATTTGATAAATTTTTCGATAATGCAACACATTATTTTACAAAAGTAACAGATAGACAATTATATATTCATAGAAATATATTAGAATATGTTGATGGGGAATACATAATAACAAACCCAATCACAGAACAAAACTTAAGAGAAATGAGAAACAATATGGATGAAGCAGATATGGAAGCATTTGATAGATTTGTTGAAAGACATTGGTCAAATTCAGTAAAAAACGCTAATCCAGTAATGGTTAATTCAAATGGAACAAGAAGAGGTAGACCATCAAAAAATGATAATATCTAGCAACTAGAAGGAGGTGCAAATTAAAAGTGTCAAATCAGTTAATTTTCTTTATAATGGGAATATGTGCAGTTTTATTAATTGCATTAATTGCAGGATATGTAATAATAACTAAAAGAGCTAATAAGTCTGAATATAAGAAAATACAAAGATTACAACAAGGTACAAAGGAAAAGAAATTTTCATCAGAGGTATTATTTCAAAAATTATATATAACTTATATAAGAATTCCTTTTATAAAGAGATATATTTTAAAAGTTAGAAGAAAGCTTGAAATCATACATATAGATGATGAATATGTTACAAGAAGAGACTCAGCAAAGATACTTTCACGAGCACTTTTAATTCTTATACCATTAGCCTTAATTACAATAATAATTACTCATACAAATACGCTGTTAATGGTTATATTATTAATATTTGAGTTGTTTATGGTAGATACATTAATAGATGGTTCAGTTGATAAAATAGATGACAAAATATTAAAAGAACAATTAGAATTTTTCTCAGAAATTAGACATGCATACCATGAATTTAACATGGTAGAAGAAGCTATATATCAAGTTTCACAAGATGATGAAAGAACAGTATCAATTCAAGGTGAAAAAATTTATGAAATATTGATTTCAGACGATCCTGAAATGGAACTTGAAAAATATTATGATGTTGCACCAAATAGTTTCTTAAAAGAATTTGCAGGTATATCATATTTAACAAAAGAATTTGGTGATAGAAAAGTAGATGGAGCATCATTATACTTAAAAAATGTTAATAATATAACACAGGAAATGCAACTTGAAATATTAAAAAGAGATAAACTTAATTATGTATTTCAAAGTTTAGCGTTTATATCAATAGTACCAGTTCTAGCGTTAGAACCATTAAAAAACTGGGCAGTAGGAAACTTTAATTTTACTGAAAGTTGGTATAATGGAAAAGTTGGAATGGTTGTACAAATATTAATAATGATAATTACATTTGTATCTTATCTATTAGTAAGAAAACTAAAAGATAATGGATCAACAAATATGAATACTAAAAATACTGAAAATCCATGGCAACAAAAAATATATAGCAAAAAAGTATTCAAAAAAATAATAGATTTATTTATACCAAAACAAGGTTCAAAAGAACATAGAAAAGTTAGTCAGATGCTGAAAGATGCAGCATCCCCATTAAAGATAGAGTGGCTTTATACAAATAGAGTTACACTTGCAATTGTTACATTTTTAGTATCAATTGTTGTGTTTGCTCATTTACATGTTATAGCAATAGATTATGTGTATAATGAGCCAACGACAGATTACGATCTGATATCAGGTCTTTCAGATGCTAATAAGAAAAAAGCAGAAGAAGTTACAAAAATACATAATAAATTTTTGGATCATTTTAGAGGTCAAAAAGATGTAACTGTAGAAAAAATTGAATATGAGATGCATCGTTCACCACTTTATAGTGAGGCATCAGATGAAGAAATACAAAAAAATGCTGAACAAGTTTATAATAAATTACAAATAATTAACCAAGAATTTATGCAATGGTATGAGTTATTGCTTGCAATGGTATTTGCAATTGCGGGATATATGTCACCAATTTGGTTGTTATTCTTCCAAGTAAAGATGAGACAACTAGAAATGGAAGACGAAGTAATGCAATTCCATACAATAATACTTATGCTTATGAGAATTGAAAGGGTTAATGTTGAGATCATTCTAGAATGGTTAGAACGTTATGCAAACATATTTAAACCAGTATTAAGTCAATGTATAAATAACTATGAAGCAGGAGCTTGGGAAGCATTAGAAGAAATGAAAAATGATGTTTCATATCAATTATTTATAAGAATTGTAGAAAGCTTACAAGCAGCAGTTGAAAAAATCCCAATTAGGGATGCATTTGACGAATTAGAATCTGAAAGAGATTACTACCAAGAAAGAAGAAAAGAATCAAATAATAGGCTTATTTCAAGAAAAGCTATGATAGGAAAAGTAATTGGATTTGCACCAATGATATGCTTATTTGTAGGATACTTAATTATCCCATTAGTATTTGTTGGATTTACAAGTATGTCAAGTTCATTTACAAGTATGTCATCAGGAACAGTATAATATATAAAGAGATAGGAGGTTAAGCTATTATGGAAAACGCATCAAAAGCATTAGTTATGGCTGGTGGAGTATTAATTTCAATAATAATCATCAGTATGCTTATGTTAGTAATTAATAACTTAACCAACTATCAACAAGCAAATACTACTATGTCGCAAGCAGATGCAGTAGCACAGTTTAATAATGAATATATACCATATAATAGACAAGATGTTAGAGGAAATGAATTAATAACATTAGGAAACAAAGTAATTGATCATAATGAAATGAGAACTAGTGAAACATCTGGTAATGAAGGTTATGATGTAGGATATGCTCCTATAACTTTAGAAATTGATTTAAACAGTGGAAAAAGTAAAAATGGTCAAGAATTAAATCAAAATATTCTTGCTGCTGATTTTTCAAAAGGAAATATGCTATTTACGAAAAGTACACAAAAATATGTTGCATCTGCTACTATTAATAGTTTAAAAGATATCTATGAAAGTGTTAAAGGATTTTGTGGTACATATCCATTAATAACAGAAGAAATGTATGATCAAATGGCAACAGGAATAACAAAAATATTTTATACTAATACAGATGATTATGACGATGATGCAAAACTTCAAAAAGCTGTAGATAATTTCAATCTTATATATGGTCAAGTATTATTAAAGTATGATACTAATTCAAATAGAAATACTTCAAAAAAAGTTTTGAAGGGAGAGTCACAGTTAAGAATAAAATCTAAAAATATTGACTTAAGAGAAAATGTATATAAATATTACGAATTTCAACAGTTTAAAAGAGCAAGATTTGAATGTACAGATTTTGAAACAGATAGTAATGGAAGAGTTATAAAGATGGTATTTAAATTTACAGGAGATATTAGTTAAGCAGAGGTGAAAAAATATGGAAAATGCAGCAAAAGCCTTATTAATGGCTGGTGGAGTTCTAATTGGAATTTTAATATTAACATTAGCAGCATATTTATACGCCTCTTTTGGTGGAACATCACAAGTTATACAAGACAGGATGGATAGTAATGAATTGGAACAATTTAATAATAGATTTATTTCATATCAATCCAAAGAATGTACAATTTATGATGTTTTAACAGTAGTAAATATGGCAAATGAATTCAATGATAAAAATGAGTTAACTTTATCAGATACTAATTATTATATTACAGTAGGAGGACCTGGTAAAATTAATAATAATTTAACTATTGATGATGTAACGTCTGACTGGAATAGTTATTCAACAACTAGTGCTGGTGAATTTAAATTAAATATATACAAAGTTAAAACGATTAAAAGAAGCTCACTAACAGGAAGAGTCAATTATATTGAATTTGAATAAGTAAAATTCTTTTAAACTCTTGAAAAATAAATAAACTGATGTTATAATTGAAAAAGAGGGGAATATGAGGAAATTAGCAATATTTTTTCTTATTATAGTAATTATTGTAGTAGCACTAACATATATGATTATTGATAATCAAAAAAAAGAAGAAAAATTAAAGCAAAATAATCAAATATATGAAAGTTACCTAAATAAGGAAGTAAATGGCCTAGATGTAGCTACTGTGATAAATAAAGCAATCGATAATAATACCAAAAATAGTGTAAATATGGACTTAAAAGGTTATTATATCGAAGATCAAAACTCAATAAAAATAGATATAAAATTTATTGATAATGATAAAACATATAAGATGGAAGAAATATCAAAAAATCAAATTAGTAATTTTACTTCATATTATGGACAGATAAAATTTATATGCAACAAAATAGATTACCATAATGAAAATGGTAAAGTCAAATATATGTTATTTGAACAAATTACAGAATTTTAAAAAAGTTCTTAATGTTTATCAATACAGTTGATAAAATAATATAAAAAACAAAAGTAAAATATTAGGAGGAATTAATTATGGAAAATGCGTCAAAAGCGTTAATCATAGCAGGAGCTATATTAATAGCAATAGTTTTAATTACATTAGGAGTTGTAATATTACAACAAGGAGATTCAACAACAGGAGCTGGACAAACAGCATTAGATTCAAGAGAAATTGAAAGTTTTAATTCAAAGTTTACAAAATATGAAGGTTCACAAACTGGGACAAATGTAAGAGCATTAATAAATGCTGCAAGATCTACTACTGCAGCTGAAAATAGCAACGGAAGTGGACATGCAGTCAATGTATATAAAGGGGCTCCTGGAACTTCAGAAGCACTTACTGCTAATGATGTAAAGCCAGCTGGAAAATATACTGTTACTGCTAATTATGATGCAACTACTGGATATATAACATCATTGAATGTTGAAGGTACTTTTAATTAATAATTAAAATGCAAGAAAGTGAGGATATACTATGGAGAATGCAGCAGATGCCTTAAAAATGGCAGGATGGGTATTAATATTTGTAGTTGCATTATCTATATGTATTAATGCCTTTACTCAGGCACGTGGTGCTATGGATACTATTATGACATATAGTGATAGACAATCTGAAGCTATAACTGATTATATAAAAACTGATGATGTAAGTGATGATTCAGGGCATTTGATAACACGACGTACGGTAAGTCGTGAAACAATAGTACCTACAATGTATAGAGTTTTTAAAGAAAACTTTAGAATGAAATTTCCTTTTCCAATATATAAAAAATATAATGTTGAAACGGGAAATTATGATGAAATTTATTATATAGATTTTGCGACAGCAAATATAAATGATTCTTTAATTCCGGATCCAGAGTCAGATGACGAACTAAGAGATACATTAAGAGAATATTTTATACGAAAAATATTATATGGAGATAATGCTCTAGATATAGAGTGGTGTGATAGACAACTTAGAAGTCAAAGATTAGATTTCTATCCTGAAGGAATTATTGATAAATTAAATAGCGAATTTTATGAAGAACTTGGCGTTTATTATCAAGAAGAATATGAGGGAAAAAAAGATGTACCAGACGCCAACAAAGTTGAAAAAAGGGTTATAACATATACTTATAAAACATAATAAGTTATAATATAAAAATTAAAAATACTTAATATTACATTATAAGTATTTTAATAAAAGGGAGGTAATATTATGAGTGATACTTTAATTACAGTTATAGCAATAGCATTAGCAGCAGTTTTGATGTTTGTGTTTCCATTAATGACAACAGCAGATAGAGCTGATGATACTGCACAAGTAACACTTCAAACATCTACAGACGAGTTTACATTAAATATAGCAAATACAGGTAAACTTACTTTAGATGATTATGACAAATTTGTACAAAAGATTTCAAATCCAAATACTTATGATGTAGAAATTGAATTCCAAATATTGGATGAAAATGTTGGAAAGAAGACAATTCAAGTAAATAGTAAAACTATAGGTGAAAATACTTATTATTCTGAGTATACTTCACAAATCATGAACCAATTAAAAAATAACAAAAAGGTTACTTTGAAAGAAGGAGATATTGTAACAGTCAAAGTTTCAAATAATAATAAAACTATGTCTGCACAATTATCTGGAACAATGAATGATAGTGCTACTATTACAGCTTCAAGTACACAAACAGTAACAACAAATGGAAAATAAAATGTAAAAATAAATAGCTTGTAATGTAAAGTTACAAGCTATTTAAGTATACATACAAAGGAAAGAGAATTATGAGTCTAGATAAATTAGCGGTAATATTTGTTATAATTATATTACCAATTTCAGTAATTTTAAGTTCATATACAACTGAGCAAGTTGAAGCATTAAGAGTACAAAGTATGTATGATACTAAGTTATATGCTGCTACATATGATGCCGTAAAATCATTTCAGTTAAACACTTTTAATGAAGATACATCTGATTTAGCCAATTCAAGAATAAGGCTTGTTAAGGCGTCTGCAAATGCGTTTTTAACTTCTTTGGCATCTAATTTTAATATGCATGGATATACTCAGGGGGAATTACAAAACTATGTGCCAGCTTTAGTTTTTACAATGTATGATGGATATTATATATATTCAAAATATACTAATACTTTGGACATTGATTATCCAGCAGATGCCACTAAGATTACTTATGGAAAAAATGATATTATTTCTGGTGTAAAACCTTTTATTTATTATAGTAGTAGATATAAACGAGGACCCAACGATGATTTTGTTATAACATATACTCTTGATAATTATATAACAATTCAAGGTATGATAGATGGAAATCCAGTTAATGATTCTGGATATTTAGTAAGTGGAGTAGAAGATATAAATGTATCTGCCCATACTTTAACATATCATGGTTTCCCAATTGGACCTGAAACACTTAAAGAATATGTTGGTGATACTTTATATGAATATCATAAGATAAATGGAAGAAAATATTATTATGATGATAGCAAAGACAGATGGTTTTATATGCAAAATGGAGCTAAAAGATATACACCTCAAAGATTTAAAACTGGTGAGGATAATTCTGCTTTCAATTATTATTATCAAGCAAAATTATTTACTGATAGAGTTCAAAGGAGGTATGGATTAGGAAATCTTACTGTAAGAGACCATTGTATAGATGCAAAAAATAATCCTGATGTCTTTTCAGATAGTAACATGGGAACGATATTTAATTTTAGTAGTAATAATATAGAAGCACCTGACTCAAGTTTTAATGTACATAGAGCAGCTGTAATTAGATATACAATAGAAAAGAATTTATCAATTGCTATAGCTAATTATAATAATTTCTTTAATGGCAGTGCAAATTCAAATAATTTCCAAATGCCAAAATTAAAAGAAGATGAATGGGCTAAGATTTATAATAATATATCAGTAATAAGTTTTATGCAAGGAATGCCAATTGGTGGATTTAAGACATATAACGGATGTGTTGTTATGCCAAATAATAAAAATGCAGAAGTAGTAGCAGAAACATCAATATATTTGGCTACAGGTGATAATGGTGGCAATAGTATGGGAACATATTATAGTCCACTAGATAACGATATAGATGGTTTAGGTTATACAGGAGTATATAACATAGATTTAGAGAGAAAATATTTCTATGATGATAGTAGTGAATCAGTACAAGGAGATTATTATTATCCTAAATTTTATTTAGCAGACTATGGAAGTGTTGTTACATCTTCAAATATAACAGCAGATGTAGATAGTATTTATGAATATTTTACAAAAACAACATCACCTGGAAATTCTAAATCAGAAATTGCCTCTGCATATTTTACAGCTTTAGGACGAGAAAGATTTAGTACTTATAATGTTCATAAAATTGCAGAAGTGGAATTAGAAAGAGATTATGAGTAAACATTGAATATAAAATATAAATTATTATAAATTTCAAGAAAAAGGTACAAATTTAATTTGATTTGTACTTTTTTTGTGTCTATTTTATTTATATTAATTAATTTTATAAAGTAATTGATGAATACAAAATAAAAAGAGTGTGAATACTATTAGAAATAAAGGGAGAAAACGTTTATGAAAAGAAAAATTTCAAGAAAAGTTTTAAGAATATTTCTAATAGCATTTTTAATGTTAATATATTCATACACATTAGCCATAGAAAAAATACCTGATAGTATTATTATTTTTGAAGGAGAAACTGTAAAAGTGAATAATATGTTGGGGTTTAATATTTGTCCAAAAGATAAAGCGTTAGAAACATCATCAAGTAGTAGTAAGAAAATAGATGATGTTGGAAAAACTACTATGGAAGTAAGTTTATTTGATAATATTTTTGTTAAAAATATGGAAGTTAATGTGCTTCCAAGGACTAAAGTAATTCCCGTAGGTAATATTGCAGGGGTAAAACTGTACACAAGTGGAATACTAGTTGTAGGTATGTCTGAAATAGAGGGAACAGACAATAAGAAACATAGACCTTATGAAAATAGTGGAATAGAAGAAGGAGATACAATAATAGAAATAGATAATAATAAAATATTTTCTACAGATGATTTAATATCTACAGTTAATAAATCTAATGGAAAAGATTTATCAATTAAGTATATTCATGATGATGAAACATCAGTATGTAGCATAACTCCTGTTCAAACAAATGATAATGAATATAAATTAGGATTATGGGTTAGAGATAGTGCGGCACGGAGTTGGAACAGTTACTTTTTATGATCCACAAACAAAATCATTTGGGGCATTAGGACATGGAATAACAGATATTGATACTGAAGAATTAATAAATATACAATCAGGAGAATTTGTTACAACAAAGATTTTAAATATTGCAAAAGGAGAAGAGGGAAAACCTGGAAAAATCCAAGGAACTATTGAGAATCAGAAAAACATAGGAAATATATCTAAAAATACCAAATTTGGTATATATGGAATATTAAATGATACATCATCATTAAACATAGATTATTCTAAAGAAATGGAAATTGCATTAAGAGAAGAAATAAAAGAAGGAAAAGCAAAAATTTTATGTAGTTTAGATGGAAATACTCCAAAAGAATATGATATAGAAATACAAAAAATATATTTAGAAAACAATTATGATAATAAAAGTATGAAAATAAAAGTTGTAGATGATGAATTATTAAATAAAACAGGAGGAATAATCCAAGGAATGAGTGGATCACCAATAATACAAAACGGAAAATTTATCGGAGCTGTTACACATGTATTAGTAAATAATCCTAAAGAAGGTTATGCTGTTTTTGGAGATATGATGTTTAAACAATTAAAAGAGATAAAATAAAGATTTGATAAAAGATATCGATGGCGAATAATGTCGATGTCTTTTTTAATATTTTTACATAAAATTGTTGAAAAATAATATTTAAGATGGTAGAATACGAACAAAAGTTTATAAGACAAAAATATAGTTTTTTATCTTAAATTATAGGAGGTATATTATGGATGAAAAAGTAATGATTGATGTAGATATCGAAGATATTAAGAAAGTGATTTATACATTAAGGGGAAAGCGAGTAATATTAGATAGTGATGTTGTAGATATGAAACAAAAAATATAAATCAAACGGTAAAAAGAAATCTTCAAAGATTTCCTGAAAATTTTTGTTTTCAATTAACTATAGATGAATTAAATCAAATGTGGTTCCAAAATGGAACCTTAGAAAATATATAATAATTAATTTATGTATTGATAATATATTTAATAATTGATATACTTGTATAAACGTTTCTAAAGAGGTAGTAAAATGTATAAAAAAATTAGTAGAATTTATAAAATATTTATTATGATTATATTTGTAGCTGTTATTTTAAGTAACAAGATAATTGTATATGCTGATGATGAATTAGAAATTGATGCAAAAGCTTCATTAGTTGTAGAAAATAATTCAGGGAAGATAATATATGAAAATGATGCTAAAGAACAAAATTATCCAGCATCAGTTACAAAAATATTAACAGCAATTATTGTATTAGAAAATTGTGAATTAACTGATACTGCAACAGTTTCATCAAGTGCTGTTTCAAATATTCCCGAAGGATATGTTGTTGCACCATTGTTTGTTGGAGAAAAAATGAAAATAAATGACCTTCTATATGCACTTATGTTAAAATCAGCTAATGATGCAGCATATGTTTTAGCAGAGCATGTTGGAGGTTCAATAGATGGATTTTCAGATTTAATGAATAAAAAAGCAAAAGAAATTGGTTGTGAAAACACACATTTTGTAAATCCTAATGGAATTCATAATGAGGAACATTATACTACAGCATATGATATGTATTTGATTTCTAAATATGCTATGCAAAATGAAGAATTTAGAAAAATAGTTTCTACATATCAGTATACATTGCCAGTTACTAATAAATATTCAAATAAAGATAGAGTTATGAAAAACACAAATGATTTTGTAAATCCTAATAGCAAATACTATAATGAAGATGTAAATGGGATAAAGACAGGAACTACATTACAAGCTGGTAATTGTTTAATAACAAGTGCTACTAAAGAAGGATTAGATATTATAACAGTTATTTTAGGAGCTAAAACTTCTGACAGTAAGTTTTCCGAAACAAAGAAAATGATAGATTATACATTTGATAATTATAAATATAGTAAATTACATAAAAAAGAGGATATTATTAAAAATATAAAAGTAGAAAAAGCAACGAAAGAAACAGAAGATTTAAATTTGATTATTGATACTGACATTGAAGTATTACATAATACAAAAATCGATTTAGATGAAATAAAACCAGAGATTAAGTTAAATGATAAAATTGAAGCTCCAATTATAAAAGGACAAGAGTTAGGAACTGTAAAATATACAGTTGATGGATTAGAATACAATGCAAAATTATTAGCTGAAAATGATGTAGAGAAAAAGACTTATGTTATAGAAATATTAATAGGAAGCGGAATATTATTAATAATTGTTTGTATAGTGTTAAAAATAAGAAAGAAAAAGTCTAAAAGATATAGTAGAAGATAAATATAATATAGAGGGATAAAAATAAAAAATCTAAATTTAAAAAATTTAGATTTTTTATTTTTAGTTTTAATTTTTGTTTTCTAATTTAAATTATTCAGCAAGCATTGGACCTATTTTTGTAACAGTTCCAGCTCCAAGAGTCATAACAATATCTCCTTGTTTTACATTAGATTTTAGATAATTTACACATTCATCAAAATCTGGAATATATTTTGCATCTTTTCCTAAAGAAACAATTTTATTAACTAAATCTTTAGAACTAATTCCATAAGTATCTTTTTCTCTTGCTGCATATATATCTAAAACAATTATATTATCAAAATTAAGTAAAGCTTTAGCAAAATCTTCTAATAAATTTTTAGTTCTACTATAAGTATGAGGTTGGAAAACAACCCAAGATTTATCATATTTTTTGTTCATTAATGATTTTGCTGTTGCAATAATTTCTGTTGGGTGATGTCCATAATCATCGTATATACTTGCACCATTAACTTTACCTTTAAATTCAAATCTTCTATTTGCACCAGTAAATTTATTTAAAGCAGATTTTATACAATCTTTATCAATTCCATATTCATTACATAATGCAATACAAGCTAAACTATTTAAAACATTATGCATTCCTGGAACATGAAGTTTTATTCTATCAAAAAATTTATCATTATGATATACATCAAATTCAGCAAAACCATCATCATCAAAAACAATGTTTACTGCAAAGAAATCAGCGTTTTTATTTGTTATACCATAAGTAACACATTTTGCTTTTGTATAATCTCCTAAATTTGCACTATTAATATCATCTTTGTTATATATTAAAATACCATCATCAGGTAATAATTTAACATATTTTATAAAAGCATTTTTAATATTATCTAAGTTTTTAAAATAATCTAAATGGTCATTATCAATATTTAAGATAATTTCTGCTTTAGGACTAAATTTTAGGAAACTTTCAACATATTCACAAGCTTCAATTATAAAATGTTCACTATTTCCAACTTTATAATT
>CAMNMV010000010.1 GCA_946545015.1 uncultured Clostridium sp. | reverse complement strand
GAAAATGCTGGAAATGGAACAATTAATAATAAGTGGATTTTGACGACTGAATAATTTAGAATTTGAAATATTATATATTGATTAAAAAGGGAAAAAGTCAGTACAATTTTGTATTGACTTTTTGTCGAAATATTGCACTATATTTTTTCTTTTTCATAAAATATAGTATAGCAAGTTAATTGCTATACTGGAGGTGACATTTTATGGAACCACAAGAACAAAAAATATATTGTTATTGTAATAAAGATTGTAAAAAGAAATCATGTTTAGGAACAGCTGTTGCAATATTTTTTGTAGCTTTTGCTATTACTATAGGATTAATTATAGGGGCAGCATTAAGTGAAGCTATACTTGGAGCTTTAGCAGCAGTTATAATATTAGCTATTGTACTGTTTATATTATTTATAGTTACTTTAATTATAAAATATTGCAATTATTGTTATAAAAAAAATTGTTAGTTAAGAGATAAAAAACAGGAATTAATTTGGTTTATATCAAGTTAGTTCTTGTTTTTTTCTTAATATTATTGAAATTTCACCCAATATGATGTATAATGCTAAAAATAAAAAGAAGGAGTGATTTCGATGGAAGAAGTAAAGATAGGAAGAGTATATCGCCATTTTAAAGGAAACTATTATTTTGTAGAAAATATAGCATATGATTCGGAAACTCAAGAAAGAATGGTAGTATATAAACCTTTATATCAAAGAGAAGATGGGAGAACAATTTGGGTAAGACCAGAAAAAATGTTTTTAGAGTCCGTTCCATCGGATAGACCAGATAATATAACAGGGCAAACTATTAGATTTGCATTATGTGATGATATTGAGAAAAATTATTTGTAATATGTACATAAATATAGAATAAAGAATAATAAGTTTTAAATAAAATTGGGGGAGTTAAAATGATAGACATTAAATTTTTAAGAGAGAATCCTGAAATTGTAAAAGAAAATATAAAGAAAAAATTTCAAGATCATAAATTAGTATTAGTTGATGAAGTAATTGATTTAGATAAGAAAAACAGAGAAGCGCAATTAAAAGGTGATAATTTAAGAGCAGATAGAAAACAATTAAGTAATGAAATTGGAAACTTAATGAAACAAGGAAAGAAAGACGATGCAGAAGAATTAAAAGCAAAAGTACAAAAAATAAATGAAGAACTAGAAGAAAATGAAAAATTAGAAGCTCAGTATGCAGAAGAAATAAAACAAAGAATGATGAAAATACCTAATATAATGGATGCATCAGTTCCAATAGGTGAAGATGATAGTAAAAATGTGGAAGTTCAAAGATTTGGAGAAGCAATAGTTCCTAGTTACGAAATTCCTCATCATGCAGATATAATTGCAAAATTTAATGGGTTAGATAAAGAATCAGCTGGAAGGACAAGCGGTGTAGGATTTTATTATTTAATTGGAGATATTGCAAGACTACATGAAGCAATGCTTGCATATGCAAGAGATTATATGATAAATAATGGATTTACATATGCTATACCACCATTTATGATTCGTTCAGATGTTGTAACAGGTGTTATGAGTTTTGAAGAAATGGATGCAATGATGTATAAAATTGAAGGTGAAGACTTATATCTAATTGGAACAAGCGAACATTCTATGATTGGAAAATTTAAAGGCCAAATAATTAAAAAAGAGGAATTACCTATAAATATGACATCATACTCTCCTTGTTTTAGAAAAGAGATTGGTTCTCACGGTTTAGAAGAAAGAGGATTATATCGTGTTCATCAATTTGAAAAACAAGAAATGATAGTTTTATGTGAGCCAGAAGATTCTATGAACTGGTATAATAAAATGTGGAAATTAAGTGTAGACTTATTTAGAAGTTGGAATGTACCAGTAAGACAATTAGATTGTTGTTCAGGAGATTTAGCAGATTTAAAAGTGAAATCTTGTGATATTGAAGCATGGAGCCCAAGACAACAAAAGTATTTTGAAGTTTGCAGTTGTTCTACTTTAGGAGATGCTCAAGCAAGAAGATTAGGAATTCGTGTAAAAGGTGAAAAAGGAAATTATTATCCACATACTTTAAATAATACTGTTGTAGCAACTCCGAGAGGTTTAATTGCGGTGCTTGAAAATAATTATAACGAAGATGGAACAATAACAGTTCCAGAAGTTTTAAGACCATATATGGGTGGATTAGAAAAAATTGAAGCTAAAAAATAATATACAAGGGGACGGGGAATATGTTTAAGTATTAGACATATTCCCCGTCCCCTTGTATATTTATTCTTTTATATCTAATTGAATATGAACATCTCTTAATTGTTCTCTTTTTACAGCACTTGGTGATCCCATCATAACATCTTGTGCTTTGCTGTTTAGAGGGAATGCAATTACATCACGTATTGTATCAGAATTGCTAAGTAACATTAACATTCTATCTACACCAGGAGCAACACCAGCATGTGGTGGAGCACCAAATTGGAATGCTGTATATAAAGCACCAAATTTTGTTTTTACTTCTTCTTCAGTATAACCAGCCATTTCAAATGCTTTAAGCATTATATCAATATCATGGTTTCTAACAGCACCAGAAGAAAGTTCAATACCATTACATACAATATCATATTGATATGCAAGAATTTCTAAAGGATCTTGTTCTTCTAAAGCTTTTAGACCACCTTGTGGCATAGAAAATGGGTTATGACTAAATGCTATTTTATCGTGATCATCTAATTCAAACATTGGAAAATCTACAATCCAACAGAATTGGAATACATTTTCATCAATTAAGTTTAATCTTTTTCCAAGTTCATCTCTTATTTGTCCAGCAAGTTCAGTTGCTCTTTTTTCATTATCTGCAATAAAGAAGATTGTATCATCTTTATCTAAATCTGCTAAAGTTAATAATTCTTTCTTTAATTCATCTGGAATAAATTTATCAATAGGTCCTTTGTAGCTTAAATCTTCTTGTACTTCTAAATATCCAAGGCCTCCCATGCCAATACTCATTGCAAAATCAAGCATTTTTTCGTGGAATCCTTTAGACATGTGACCATTAACTTTTATAGCTCTTACAGTTCTATCTATGAATGGTTTAAATGTACACTTTTTGAAGAAATCAGATAAATCAATTATATATAATGGATTTCTTAAATCAGGCTTATCAGTACCATATTTTAACATAGATTCTTTGTAAGGGATTCTAGGAAATGGATATTTGGCAATTTTTTTGTTTGAGAATTTTTTGAATGTATTATACATAACTGGTTCAATTACTTCAAACACATCTTCTTGAGTTGCAAAACTCATTTCCATATCTAATTGATAAAATTCTCCAGGAGCTCGATCAGCTCTTGCATCTTCATCTCTGAAACATGGAGCTATTTGATAATATTTATCAATACCTGAAACCATTAATAATTGTTTAAATTGTTGTGGAGCTTGAGGTAGGGCATAGAATTTTCCAGGATGTAAACGACTAGGTACTAAGTAATCTCTTGCACCTTCTGGTGAAGAGTTTGCAAGTATTGGTGTTTGAACTTCTAAAAAGCCTAATTCATTCATTTGCTCTCTAAGATATTTAATTACATTTGCACGTAATATTAAATTGTTTTTAATTCTATCGTTTCTAATATCTAAATATCTGTATTGAAGTCTTAAATCTTCTCTAATTTCTTGGTTTGAATTTACTTCAAAAGGTAAATTTTTAGTTCTTTTTCCTAAAATTTTAATTTCTTCAATTCTAATTTCAACTAATCCAGTTGCAATTTTAGGGTTTACAGTTTCTTCATCTCTTTTTCTAACTGTACCATATACTGTAACTGTAGATTCTACAGGAATGTGTGATGCAAAATCAACAGCTTCTGGTTCTCCTGATGTAACAACTTGTGTTACTCCATACATATCTCTAATATCAAGGAATACCAAACCTCCAAAGTCACGGATTGTTTCAACAAATCCTGCGATTCTTACTTTTTTTCCAACATCATCTAAAGTGATTTCGTTACAGCTATGTGTTCTGTACTCATTTTCTTTCATTTTAAAAACCTCCATAATATTTTTTTTGGAAACGTTTTTTGAAATAAAAGCATCAAAAAACGCCCATGCATTAAATGCAGGGACGAAATAATTTCCGCGGTGCCACCCAGCTTGAAAATATAAAACTTATGTTATATTTTCCACTTTCAATTTTTGCTCCAAAGTGTTTCACATTATTAGGCGTAGCTATAAGGATTTTCAGCCCATGATCCTTATTCTCTTTTTAGCTGTTTCTAATAGCTTTGCTTTGTACAAACGCAAATATATAAAATCTAATATTTATTTTACACATTTTTTCCGGATTTGTCAAGTTTTATACTTATTTTGATGGAATATACTTGTTTTTTTGATTAATTCAGTATATAATTAAGACCAAATTGTAAAAAAGAAGGAGACGAGATTATGCAAGTAAGTAGAGAAGAAATTTTACATATTGCCAATTTAGCAAGATTAAATTTAGAAGAAAATGAAATTGAAAAATATATCGATAATCTAGAAGATATATTAAATTTTGCAAATATTGTAAATAATGCTCCTGTGGAAGGATTAGATATAACAATAGGTGCAAACGAAGCTAAAAATGTATTTAGAAAAGATGAAGTAGAAGTATTTGAAGATAATAGTGCATTATTACAAAATGCACCATCACAAGATCAAAATATGTTTAAAATACCAAAAGTAATTCAATAAAATATATAGGAGGAGAGTAAATGGATATTACAGAATTAACAGTTTATGAATTGCAAGAAAAGTTAGCAAACAAAGAACTTACAATAACTGAAATAACTAAAGCTTATGTTGATAGAATAAATGAAAAAGAAAAAGATGTTAAAGCATTTGTTACAACTTTAACAGATGAAGCTATGGAACAAGCAAAAGAGATTCAAGCAAAAGTTGAATCTGGTGAAATATCAGGAGAGTTTGCTGGTATTCCAATAGGTATTAAAGATAATATGTGCACAAAAGGTGTAAAAACAACATGTTCTTCTAAGATGTTAGAAAACTTTGTTTCACCTTATTCAGCAACAGTTGTTGAAAAATTAAATGAACAAAATATGATTGATTTAGGAAAATTAAATATGGATGAATTTGCTATGGGTGGTTCAACAGAATATTCATATTTTAAGAAAACAAGTAATCCATGGAATTTAAATAAAGTACCTGGTGGATCATCAGGAGGTTCTGCAGCAGCAGTAGCAGCTAATATGGTTCCTTGGGCATTAGGATCCGATACAGGTGGATCAATTCGTCAACCATCTTCATTTTGTGGTGTTGTTGGATTAAAACCTACTTATGGATTAGTTTCAAGATATGGATTAGTGGCATTTGCTTCATCTTTAGACCAAATTGGCCCTATAACAAAAGATGTAAGAGATAGTGCAATGTTATTAAATTTAATTGCTGGTCATGATAGAAGAGATTCAACCTCAGTAGATTTACCAAAAGTTGATTATGTTAAAGCTTTAAAAAATGATGTAAAAGGATTAAAAATTGGTGTTCCAAAAGAATTCTTTGGAGAAGGAATTAATGAAGAAGTAAAAGCTTCATTAGAAAAAGCTATTGAAAAATATAAAGAATTAGGAGCAGATGTTGAAGAATTTTCATTGGATATTGCTAAATATTCTTTAGCTGCATATTACATTGTAGCATGTGCTGAAGCAAGTTCAAACTTAGGTAGATTTGATGGAATTCGTTATGGATATAGAACACCAGAATTTAAAGATTTAAAAGAAATTTATAAAAAATCAAGAAGTGAAGGATTTGGACCAGAAGTAAAAAGAAGAATAATTCTTGGTACATATGTTTTATCTTCAGGGTATTATGATGCTTATTATAAAAAAGCACAACAAGTTCGTACATTAGTTATGAATGAATTTAATAAAGGGTTTGAAAAATATGATGTTATATTAACACCAACAGCTCCAACTGTTGCATTTGATATAGGATCAAAATCTGAAAATCCGTTAGAAATGTACTTAGCAGATATATGTACAGTATCTGTAAATATAGCAGGACTTCCTGGAATATCAATCCCTTGTGGAGTAGATAGTCAAGGTATGCCAATCGGTATGCAATTAATAGGAAATAAATTCCAAGAAGAAACAATTTTAAATGCAGCATATACATTTGAACAAGCAATAAAATTTAGAGAAAACTATAAACCAGAATTTAAGGGAGGTGCTAACTAATGGCAAGAAGTGATTATGAAGTAGTAATAGGTTTAGAAGTTCATGCAGAGCTATCAACAAAAACAAAAATATTCTGCTCATGTCCAAATTCATTTGGTGGAGCACCTAATACACAAACATGTCCAGTATGTATGGGAATGCCAGGAGCATTACCAGTATTAAATGAAAAAGTTGTAGAATATGCTGTAAAAGCAGGATTAGCAACAAATTGTGAAATTTCAAGAAATAGTAAAAATGATAGAAAAAATTATTTTTATCCAGACACACCAAAAGCTTATCAAATATCACAATATGATAGACCACTTTGTGAAAATGGTGAGATAGAAATAGAAACAAAAGATGGAAAGAAAACAATTAGAATAGAAAGAATTCATATAGAAGATGATGCTGGAAAGTTAAACCATGATGATTTTGGAGGAGGTTCATTAGTAGACTTAAACAGAGCTGGTGTTCCTTTAATTGAAACAGTATCAAAACCAGATATGAGAAGCGCAGAAGAAGTAGAGGCATATCTTAGAAAGTTAAAATCAATATTTGAATATATTGAAGTTTCTGATTGTAAAATGCAAGAAGGTTCATTAAGAGCTGATATTAATGTTTCAGTTCATAAACCAGGTGAACCATTTGGAACTCGTACTGAAATGAAAAATATGAACTCATTTAGAAGTATTGTAAGAGCAATCGAATATGAAGTTGATAGACAAATTGACTTAATTGAAGATGGTGGAACAGTAACTCAAGAAACTCTAAGATGGGATGATGTATCTGGAAAAACATTCTCAATGAGAGATAAAGAAGATGCACAAGATTATAGATATTTCCCAGATCCAGACTTAGTTGCAATTAAACTTTCAGAAGAATATATTCAAAACATAAAAGAAAGTTTACCAGAACTTCCAGAAAGTAGAAAACAAAGATATTTAGACGAATATAAATTATCTGAAAAAGATGCAAATATAATAACATCATCTAAATATTTATCAGATTTATTTGAAGGTGCAATTAAAGTTTGCAATAATCCAAAAGCAGTAAATAACTGGATTATTTCAGACATTTCTAGAATTTTACATGAAACTGAAACTGAAGCAATTGAAATACCATTTGATAGTAATCAACTTGGAAAATTAGTTGTTCTAATTGATAAAGGAACAATAAGTTCAAGTATTGGTAAAAAAGTTTTAGTAGAATTATTTGAAAATCCTAGAGATCCAGAAGATATTATTAAAGAAAAGGGTTGGATTCAAATTTCTGATGAAGGTGCAATAAAAGAAGTTGTAGCTAAAATATTAGAAGCAAATCCACAATCAATAGCAGATTATAAAGCAGGAAAAGATAAAGCTTTAGGTTTCTTAGTAGGACAAGCTATGAAAGAAACAAAAGGAAAAGCAAATCCACAAATGCTTAATAAAATGTTCTTAGAAGAATTAAATAAATAATGATTTTAATATAAATTTATAAGAAAAACCCCCTAACATAATAGTTGTTAGGGGGTAACTTAATTATAAGTTAAAATTTTTTCTGAATATTATAGATTTTATAGTGCACTATATTAATCCTTTTTTTATATTATCCACAACTAATCCAGAAGTTATAAAACCTAATATGTAATAAATACTAAGTTTAAATAGAGATATTCCTATATGAAATAATATAGGGGATGAGATAGTTGAATTATATGTAATAAGTGTTATAAGTGATATTAGACATATAAAAAAACAAAAAAATAGTCCATTTTTCATAATTTTATATGTCGTAATTTCTAAATTATTAAAAAGGCTTAATAAATTAGATTTAATTTTATTAAACAAATTTGAAATCATAGTTTTATCAATCCTTTCTTACCCTATTATCTAATAATATAATAGCATTTTTAATAGTTAAAAACAATGTAAATGATTGGTAAATGGGGAAGAAAAGGAAAAAATAAAACAAAAAGGTTACAATGAATGTAACCTTTTAAATAAAAACTATGCATAATTTTTATTTTTAACTAAGCCATAGCAGCATTTAATTTTTTTGATAAACTAGATTTTTTTCTAGATGCAGTGTTCTTAACAATAACACCTTTTGTGCAAGCTTGATCGATTTTTTTAGTAGCATCAGAGAATAATTTTTTTGCTTCTTCAATGTTTCCTGCTTCGATAGCTTCATCAAATTTTTTAACAGCTGTTTTATAGCTTGATTTTATCATATTATTTCTTAATGTTTTCTTTTCAATAACTTTAACTCTTTTTTTAGCTGATTTAATGTTTGGCATCTTACGTTGCACCTCCTCTTAGTCTAATAATAAATTATAACGAATAACATTGTAACATATTTTTTGCTTTTTTGCAAGTAAAATTAAATTATTTTTCAATATTTTCTAAAGCTTTTTTTGCTTCTTCTTCTAAAATTGATGTACAATGTGGGCATCTTGTAGCTTTATAGCTGATTTCTGTATAGCAAAATCTACAAAGTTTTGTTTCTGGTTCAGTTTCTTTTTCTTCAACTTTATCTGTTTTTTTACCTTTTCTACTAACTTTATTAGCGATAGATTCCAATCTTTCTTTACTTTTCTTATTAGCTGTATTTATAGCTTTTAAGATTATAAATAAAACAAAAGCAACAATTAAGAAATTAATTACAGCTGTTATAAAAGCACCATAGTCAATTGCTTGTCCAGAATCACCAAGTGGAATTGTTCCTTTAACTTCAGCTCCACCAATTAATCCAAGTAATGGTTTTATAAATGATGCTGTTAATGCATCAACAATTGATGTAAAAGCTCCACCTATGATTACACCTATTGCCATATCTACTACATTTCCTTTTAATGCAAATTCTTTGAATTCTTTTAACATAAAACTACCTCCGTTCTCAATATTACCTATATAATATGACAAAAAACGCCATTTGTCAATTGTTTGAGCTAAATTTGGACTATAATTGAGTAATATATATGATGAAAATTAAAAAAATATTGTAAAATTAAATAAATTGTGATATATTGTAAAAAACGAAAGGAGAGATGATTATGATAGCAATTGGTAGTGATCATGGAGGATACAAATTAAAAGAAGAAATTAAGAGATATTTAGACGAAAATGATATTAAATATATAGATTTTGGAACTGATAGTGAAGAAAGAACAGATTATCCAATATATGCAAAAAAAGTAGCATTAGCTGTTCAAAGTAATGAATGTGATAGAGGGATTTTACTTTGTAGATCAGGACATGGAATGGCAGTAGTAGCAAACAAGTTTAGGGGAATAAGAGCAGCTGAAATACATAGTGAAGAAGCTGCTAAATTTGCAAAAGCAGATGACAATATAAATATAATTACATTAAGTGGAGATAATTTGACAATTAATGAAGCTATATGTATAATAAGAACTTGGATTGCAACAGAATTTAAACAAGGTAGATATCAAGAAAGAATACAGATGATAGAAGAAATTGAAAATGAAAATATGAAATAAAACTGGAGGAAATATATATGTGGGGAAATATTGCTATAGCATTTTTATTATCTTTTATTATTTCATTTATGGCAACACCATATACGATAAAATTTGCGAAGAAAAAAGGAATAGTTAGTGGAGAAAAAGGTGCAAGAAGAATGCATAATCGTGAGATGCCACGATTTGGGGGACCAGCAGTAATTCTTGGATTTGTCGTTGCAGTAGTTTATTTACTTATCATAATGAATATGGAAGGTAGTATAAATTTATTTAGTTGGCAACAATATGGTCATAAACTTTTAGGAATGTTTTTAGGAATAGCTATAATAGCAATTACAGGAATTATAGATGATATAAAAGAAATAAAACCATTAGTAAAACTTGCAGGACAATTATTAGCAGCGATTGTTGCTGTTGGATTTGGAATAAGAATACAAGAAATTTCTTTACCATTCTTAGGAGCACCAGAAATTGGGGAAACATTGTCAATAATTATTACAATTTGTTGGATTGTTGGAATAACAAATGCAATTAATTTAATTGATGGATTAGATGGATTATCATCAGGTATATCTGTAATATCATCAATATCATTATTAATTATATTTATTTTAAATGGATCATCAACATTATCTATTTTATTAATAACAGCATTAGCTGGAGCATTAGTTGGATTTTTACCATTTAATTTTTCACCTGCAAAAACATTTATAGGTGATAGTGGTTCAAACTTTTTAGGATATTGTTTAGCTGTAATTTCGATATTAGGAGTCGCAAAAACATATACTGCTATGGTAATTGTTATACCAATAATTGTTTTAGCTGTTCCAATATTTGATACATTATGGGCAATAGTAAGAAGATTAAAAAAAGGAAAATCATTAAAGGCAATAGTTAGTGCTGATAATGGACATTTACATCATAAATTAGTACAAAGAGGATTTAGTCCTAAACAATCAGTATTAATTCTATATGGAATTAGTGCAACATTTGGGATTTTTGCAGTAATATTATTTGAAAGTGGAATATGGAAAGCTTTATCATTTATGCTTATGGTGTTAGTTGCAATAGCATTAGGATATAAGAATTTTGAAAATAATAAATCAGAAAATGATAAATACGAATGTATAGAATGTAAATATATTTATAATCCTAAATATGGAAATGAAAAAGCTGGAATAAAACCAGGAACTAAATTTGATGAATTACCAAAAGATTGGGTGTGCCCAGTTTGTGGTGAAAGTAAAGAAGGATTTGAGAAGCAAGATTAATTCTTGCTTTTTTTGTTTTACAATTGACTCGTTGACTTTTTATGTAAAACAATATATAATGAGCATACTAAAAACCTAAATAATAGGTTATAGTAAAATAATTTAATTAGGAGGTTCGAATATGAACAGCAATTATGGCAATGCCCTCCTAATCTATGGAGGGGGTCTGTGTGATTCCGCTAATGCAGTCATGCGGAAGACCGCGGACCAAATCGTTCAAACACAGCTATTTGACAAAGTATTTGTTGGTTTCAACTCGTTTGAGGCTATGCTCAATCCTTTGTTTATAAAGGAGTGGGGACAAGGAATTTGTCAAGAAGCAGAACTTACCCATGGTGGTTTTTTTGGCACATGCAGAGATGTGTGGCTGACAGAAGCTAAACTACGGGATAAAGCAGTATCCATTATGAAATGCATGGGAATAAAATGGATATTTGTTTGCGGTGGTGATGGAAGCGCGAGAAATTGTGCTGAAATTGCAGAGGACTTTGAAAAAGACGAAATCAAGATTGCTTTCTTACTGCCATGCACAGTAGATGGTATCGAAGGTAGCAGAAGTATAGGTATTCGTCCAGCAGTAAGGGCCAGCATCGATATTATTGATCAGCTTGCGTCAACTTGTTTAAACACTAGGACCAAATTTAAGGCTCCTGGTCTGATTGTTGAATTGCAAGGAAGAAATCGTGATGATATTCTTGCTAACGTAATAGTGAAGACAGAACTTTGTAAGTTCGATAACAAACCGTTAATCTTTGCTATTCCGGCCAATTATAACTGGAATATGGAAAATCTGATAAGTCAGGTTAATAACCAAAAAAATGATCAGATTCCTGTTCTTGTACTCGTCAGTGAAGGCGCCAATAATGAACTTATAAGTAGATTTAACATGAAGACTTATGAGTTTTTGCAAAAGCAATTCATTAGAAAAACAAGGACTTTTGAAATTGGTCACTTAACTCAGATGAATGGTTGTACTGATGAAGATGACATGGCAGAAATACAGGAGATGCTTGCTATGGCGTTTTTACCAATGATAAATGCAATCAAAATTGGTAAACCATTTTCAATTGCGTACAATAATAATATGGTGACAATAGAGGATATAAACTACTATAGGGAATTAAATCCTCGCAGTGGCCAGAATCCTAAATTGCCCAAAGTGCTTGAGGAACATCTGCTTAGGTTTGTACCTTAAGCTGTTGTTACGAAAAAACTCCATAAAAAATCCTCTTGAATGTCATTTGACGTTCGGGAGGATTTTTTGCTGTTGGTTTTATATATGAATTATATCTTGACTTTGAAAAAAAATTTGATATAATTGATAAAAAATAAAAAGGAGCAATAGAAAATGGAAGAAAAAATATTAATCTTTGGACATAAAAATCCAGATACAGATACAATATGTTCAAGTATAGTAAAACAAATATTATGTGAAAAAGATGGAAAAAATAATGTGAAAGCAGTAAGACTTGGAAATGTAAATAAAGAAACACAATATGTTTTAGATTATTTACAAATTGAAGCACCTGAGTTAATTGAAAAAGTAGAAGAAGGACAAAAAGTAATTTTAGTAGATCATAATGAGTTCAATCAAAGCGCAGATGGAATTGAAAATGCAAAAATAATTGGTGTTGTTGATCACCACAGAATTTGCAATTTCCAAACAGCAGAACCATTATATTACACAGCTAGACCATATGGATGCACTTCAACAATTTTATATAAAGAATTTAAAGAAAAAGAAATCAATATAGATAAAAAAGAAGCTATTTTAATGGCTAGTGCTATCATTTCAGATACATTATTATTAAAATCACCAACAACAACAAATCATGATGTAAAAGCATTAGAGGAATTAGGAAAAATAGCAGGAATAGATGTAAATACATATGGATTAGAAATGTTAAAAGCTGGAACAGACTTAGATGATTTTTCAGAAAAAGAATTAATAAATCTTGATGCTAAAAAATTTGAGAGTAAAGGTGTTAAATGTGTAATAGCCCAAGTAAACACAGTTAGTATACCAGATGTATTAAAAAGAAAAGAAAAATTAGAAGAAGAAATGAATGCAGCAATTGCAGAAAATAGTATAGATTTATTTGTACTTGCAATAACAGATATTTTAAATAGCAATTCACAAATTATTGCATTAGGAAGTAGAACTGACGTTATAGAAAAAAGTTATAAATTAGAAGATAATATGGCATTTTTAGAGGGTGTAGTTTCAAGAAAAAAACAATTATTACCAATGGTAGAAAATAATATTTAAGACGATAGTTAGTAAAAATATTTCTTATATAAAAAGTCAATCGAAAAAGATTGACTTTTTTCCAATTTTTGTGTATACTAGGGAAAGTATAGAAAGAGGATGTCATTACTTTATAAAAGGAGTAAAAAAATGAAAAGTAATTTAAATATAAAAACAATATTAGCTATGGCAATAATTGGAATAATAAGTTTTGTTTTCTTTAATACATGCTTTGCAGCTAATACTGCAAAAGTAAACGTAGATGTAGCAAACATAAGGAAAACAGCTGATGCAAATTCTACAATAGTAGAACAAGCAACAAAAGATCAAGAAGTAGAAATTCTAGAAAATACAGGAGATTGGTATAGAGTTAAATACAATAGAGTAGAAGGATATTTAAGAAAAGATTTAGTGAATGTTAGTAGCCCAATTGCTACGGAAAACACAGCTACAGAAGAAAAACAAGCTGAAAGTAATGCAAATGTAACACAACCAGCTGCACAAGAACAAACTGCGACACCCGTAGCTACAACTCAAACGCCAGCAGTTGAAACACCAGTAGCTGAAACAACAACAGCCAACGATGTTGCTAAAGTTGAAGATGTAACAGGAGCTTATTCGTGTAAAGAACTTGTAAAAATTAAAATAATGCCATTAATAAATGGTATTGACATTAAAGAAGTAAATCAAGGTGTTAAATTAAATGTTTTAGAAGTAAACAATAAATGGGCTCTAGTTGAAAGTGAAAATATTAGAGGTTGGGTATTAGTTAGTAAAATTGAAAAAGTAGCAGAAGAAAATCAAATACCAGAAACTCAACAAGAACAACCTGCTCAAGAAAATGAACAACAACCAGTAGAACAAACACAACAAGAAAAACCAGCATTTGTTGAAAAAACAATGTATGTAAATAGTGATGTAATTAATTTAAGAAGTGATGCATCAACTTCTTCAAATAGTTTAGCAAAATTAAATAAAGCAACTGAAGTAACAGTAATTGGAGAAGAAAATGGATGGAGTAAAGTAAAGGTTAATGGAAAAGAAGGGTATGTAGCATCTAGATTATTATCTTCAAAAAAACCAGAAGTTACAACATCAAGAAGTACTGAAGAATCAAGACCAGTAGTTAATTCAGCACCAGTTGCTGAAAATACACCTGCACCAGCAACATCTACAGGATCAGCAACAGGAAGTGCAGTAGTTGATAAAGCAAGAACTTATATAGGATCTAGATACGTATATGGGGGAACATCTCCAAGTGGATTTGACTGTTCTGGATTTGCAAAATATGTTTATGGGCAATTTGGTGTGAATTTAAATAGAACAGCAGCAGCTCAATATTCAAATGGAACAGCTGTAAGTAGAGGAGATTTACAAGTAGGAGATTTAGTAATGTTTGGAAATGGATCTAATATAAACCATGTTGGAATATATGCAGGAAATGGTACAATAGTTCATGCTGCTAATCCATCAAGAGGAGTAACAACAGATACAATTAATTCTGGATATTATAATACTCACTATATTGGTGCAAGAAGAATTGTACAATAATTTATAAATAATTTAATATAAGGAGATATTCAATATTGAAAAGACCAATTGTTATTGTAGCTATTGGATATTTAATAGGAATTATAATGGGGCTATACTTAAAAACAAGTATAGTCTTTTTATATGCTTTATTACTACCAATAGTCTTAATAATTAAGTTTATAAAAGCTTTTATAAGAAAAAAGAAAGCTAAAGAGAGTTTTAAATTTAATATGTTTTATATTCCAAGATATTTCAGATATTTAAAATTAATTTTAAATTTCAAAGTTTTAATTCTTATTGTAATTGTTTCAATCATTTCAAATTCAATAATTTTAGTTAAAGAAAAAAGGTATGATACGTTATATGAAAAATTAGATAAAATCGAAATTACAGGCATTATAGTGGATGTGGATGAAATAAATAAAAGTAATTATAAGTCTACTTATAAAGTAAAAGTTTTATCAGTTAATGGTAGTGATAAATTTAAGAATACATATATAATTTTAAATGTTAATAAAAAGAAAAAAATTAATATTCAATATGGAAATAAGGTAATTGTAAAAGGAGAATATAAAGAACCTGAACGTGCTAGAAATTATGGTGGATTTAACTATAAGGAATATTTAAAGCAATTAGATGTTTATGGAATAGTAAATGCAAGTAATGTAGAAATTTTAGAAGGAAAATTTTTAAGCAAAGTAGAATATGTAATATATGATTTGAAAAGCAATATAAAAGAGCATGCAAAAAAATATATAGATAAAGAAGCATATCCAATATTTATGGGACTAATATTGGGAGATACGTCTAACTTAAATGATGATATTAAGGAACAATTTAAAAATGCTAATATTTCACATGTTTTAGCTATTTCTGGTATGCATATATCATGTATTATAATAGGATGTTCTATAGTATTAAATAAATTAATTGGTAAAAGATTTTCTAAAATTTTTACAATTTTAGTTCTTGTATTTTATTTATTATTAACTGGCTTTTCGGCATCAACAATAAGGGCTGGAATTGCAGGAATATTAGTGATATTAGGAAAAGTAATACATCGAAAAAGTGATATTTGGACTTCAATGGCTATTTCTATATTAATAACGCTTATATATAATCCATATTTAATCCAAAATGTAGGACTACAATTTTCGTACATAGGAACAATTGGAATAATCTTGCTAAATAAAAGTATTTCCAAACTAATAAATAAAAGAAAATCAAAGATTAAAGAAATACTTGTAGTTTGTATATCAGCACAGATTGCTATTTTACCACTTAGTATTTTTCATTTTAATACTATTGGAATTTATTTTCTTTTAACAAATTTATTATTAAGTTTAATAATAGGTCCAACAGTTATTATTTCTTTTGTATTTTTAATAATAATATTAATACCAATTTTTAATCTAGTTTTTTTATCTAATGTTATAGGATTCTTAATCAATATTTTAATCAAAATAATTTTGTTAATATCAAATTTTAGTTTTTTACCATTTTCTAAGATATATATTAAAACTCCCACAATATTTACAATTGTGAGTTTTTATATGTTAGTTAGTACAATTAATTTGATTTATTCTATCAAGACTAAGGAAAGTGTTAATGGAACTGAATTAAGAATTAAATATTTAATTGAAGTAGTAAAATATAAATTTAGAAAAAATAAAAAAAGAATACTATTAATAATAGTGATTTCTTCAATTTTTGTATCCTTATTAAAATTTGTAATTATTAAATCAGATTTAAATATCCACTTTGTAGATGTTGGGCAAGGTGATTGTTGTTTTATTGAAACCCCCAATAAAAGAACTATTTTAATTGATGGAGGGGGAAGTGAAACAAGTGGTTATGATATTGGTAAAAATACATTAATACCTTACATTTTAGATAGAGGGTATACAAAGATTGATTATATAATCATAAGTCATTTTGATACTGACCATGTAGGAGGTATACTTACGGTTATGGAAGAATTAGAGGTGGGAGAAGTAATAATTTCAAAACAGGTTGAAGATTCCGAAAATTATAGGAGATTTAAAGAGATAGTAAAAGAGAAAAGAATAAAAGTAATAATTGTAGGTGAAGGAGATAATCTTCAAATAGAAAAAGATTTATATTTTGATATTTTATGGCCTAATAATGAAAAATTGATTACAGAAAATATATTAAATAATAATTCTATTGTATGTAAAATGAATTATAAAAATTTTTCTATGCTTTTTACAGGAGATATAGAAGAAACAGCAGAAAAAGAAATTTTAAAAGAATATAAGAATGATTTACACATTTTAAGATCTACTATTTTAAAAGTTGGACATCATGGTTCAAAGACATCTAGTACACAAGTGCTTTTAGAAGTAGTAAAACCTAAAATTGCTTTAATAGGTGTAGGGGAAAATAACAAGTTTGGGCATCCAAATGATGATGTATTGAAGAGATTAAAAAAAATAGGGAGTAGAATTTATAGAACAGATAAAATGGGCGAAATATCAATTGCGTTAGATAATAAAGGTAGGATAAGAATAGAGAAAATTATGGATAGTAAGAAATGCTCTAGATGAATGCCTTATTATGAAAATCTTATAGAACTTCTTTTAGAATTGTGAAGATGAAATATTCCTGTATCGATATCTTCATAATATAGCTAGACGTGAAGGAGATTTTACTTAGGCAAAATTTGTATATTTTTTTTGTTAAAGGAAATAATATTAATAATTATAAGGTGAAATGAGGAATTTTTATGAGTAGAACTATAAAATTTTTAACTATAATTATTATAACATTATTGGCTGCAATAATATTGGGAATGAGTATACCTAAAAGAAATGATTATAATCTTTCGAAAGAGTTAGCTCAAAGAGAAGAAAAAGAAGAAATTTTAGATGATTGTACAGATGAATATGAGAATATGGAAGAAGTAGCTAAGACTAATTCAGAAGAAGAAAAGTTATCACCAAATTGTAAAATGGTATTAAAAAAATTTTATAGAGGATGTGGAGATTCTATAAATGAATATATGACTATTTCTGAAGATTTAGTTAATTGTACAAAAGAAGAATTAAGCAAGTTATACAAAGATTGGCAAATTAAAGATTTTTCAAAAGAAAAAGTTGAATTATATAAAGAATTTGATGGAGAATGTGGAGAGCATTATATATTGAAAAACGAAGATGGAAAAATTGTTATATACAAGAGAAACAAAGATGGGGAAGAAACACAATATGAGAATACTGATGTTTCTGTGGATTATTTACCAGATGACGATAAGAAAATGTTAGAAAATGGACTTAAAGTAAATGGAAGAGAAAAATTAAATAAATTGATAGAAAGTTTTGAATAAAATAATTAATAAAAAATAAAGTTAATATAAAATTAAAATCTCCCTCATCTAAGGGAGATTTTAATTATTTCTTATCAATTGTTACATCTTTTTTTAAATCTTCTTTATCAATAAATCCTTTAGTATATAAAGATTTTACGTACATGATTAATGCAAATATGGTTGCAATTAATGCTATTGAATAACATATTAGATCAGTATGTTGCCAGAATCCTTGTACGTTTAATTGTCTTAGTATAAGTGATAAGACAATTGCAACATAGAAAAGTACAGTTGCAAGTTTCCCATACCATCTACTATAAACTACTACATCTTTTCCATATAGGAATGAGGCACCAACAATCATAATAAATTCTTTAACTAATACTATAATTAATATCCACAAAGGAATAATATTAACTATTACTAAAGATGTTAAAGTAGCTATTTGAGTCAGTTTATCAGCAAGTGGATCCATTAATTTACCAAAGTTAGATACTAGGTTAAATTTTCTAGCTATAAATCCATCTGCTACATCTGTTATACCAGATATTGTAAAAAATACAAATGCCCAAATAAATTCATTGTTAAATATACAAAATACAATAAAAGGTATAAGTAAAAATCTAATTATTGTTAGAATATTTGGTATATGTTTAAACATAATTCCTCCATTAATTTATTTCAAATTTTAGTTCATTATTTTCTAAATCTATTGTTATATTTTGACCATCCTTTAATTCTGTTCTTAAGATTTTTTCAGAAAGTTCATCTTCCAAATATCTTTGGATTGCTCTTCTTAGTGGTCTTGCACCAAATTTAATATTTGTACCTTTATCTAAAAGATATTTTTTGGCTTCATCAGAAACTGTTATTGTAATATTTTTTTCTTTTAAAGCTTTAACTGTATCAGATAACATTAAATTAACAATTTGTATTAATTCTGTTTGAGTTAAAGAATCAAATACAATAACTTCATCTACTCTATTTAAAAATTCAGGTCTAAATACAGTTTTTAAACTATCTTCAATTTTGCTTTTATCTACGGTTTGTTTTCCAAATCCTATTGAATTATTATTAAGGTTTGATCCAGCATTTGATGTCATAATAATAATTGTATTTGAAAAATTAACTGTATTTCCTTGACTGTCTGTAAGTTTTCCATCATCTAATACTTGAAGTAAAATATTAAATACATCAGGATGTGCTTTTTCTATTTCATCAAATAATATTATTGAATAAGGTTTTCTTTTAACTTTTTCAGTTAATTGACCTGCATCATCATAACCAACATAACCAGGGGGAGAACCAATTAATTTTGAAGTTGAATGACTTTCCATATATTCAGACATATCAACTCTTATTATTGATTCTTCAGAGCCGAACATTTCAAAGGCAAGTGATTTTGCAAGTTCTGTTTTTCCAACTCCAGTAGGTCCAACAAATATAAATGAAGGTGGTCTTTTTGTGCTTTGAAGACCTGCACGGTTTCTTCTAATAGCTCTTGATACAGCATTAACAGCTGCTTCTTGTCCTATAACTCTTTTGTGGAGATTTGTCTCTAGATTAAGTAATTTTTGAGTTTCTGCTTCTGTTATTTTCTTCACTGGAATTTTTGTCCAGCTTTCAATAACTGTTGCTATATCTTGAATAGTTAGATTTTTAAGTTTCATTTTACTGTTTATAGAATCTATTTTTTCAATTAGTTGACATTCTTTTGTTTTTAAATCAGCAGCTTTTTGATAATCTTCAGTTGAGTCAGCTGCGACAACTTCTTCTTTTTCAGCTTGAAC
This sequence comes from uncultured Clostridium sp., assembly GCA_946545015.1. Taxonomy (GTDB): domain Bacteria; phylum Bacillota; class Clostridia; order TANB77; family CAG-508; genus CAG-269. Next base: position 15,689 of record CAMNMV010000010.1, on the reverse strand, counting down.
TTTTTTTAATTCTTGCTTTAATAATTCTAATTTAAATAATTCCTTATTTTCTAGATTTATTCTAGAACAAGCTTCATCTAATATGTCAATTGCTTTATCAGGTAAAAATCTGTCATGAATGTATTTTTCAGACATAATAACTGTTTGTCTTATAACATCTGAAGAAATTTTTACTTTATGGTATTCTTCATAATATTTTTTAATTCCTTCCAAAATACCAATTGAATCATCAATGTTTGGTTCTTCAACAAGAACTTGTTGGAAACGTCTTTCTAATGCAGAATCTTTTTCAATATATTTTCTATATTCTTTTAAAGTTGTAGTACCAATTAATTGAATTTCCCCATTTGATAGGGCAGGTTTTAAAATGTTTGCTGCATTCATTGAATGTTCACCGTCACCAGCACCAATTATATTATGGATTTCATCAATTACTAGAATAATATTTCCAAATTCTTTACATTCATCAATTATCCCTTTCATTCTAGATTCAAATTGACCTCTAAATTGAGTTCCGGCTAATACTGCAGTCATATCTAAAAGATAAACTTCTTTATCTAGTAATTTTGCAGGGACATTTTGATTTGCTATTTTTATTGCTAATCCTTGGGCTATAGCTGTTTTACCAACACCTGGTTCACCAATTAAGCAAGGATTATTTTTAGAACGTCTATTTAGAATTTGTATAATTCTTTGAATTTCTTTATCTCTACCAACAACTATATCTAATTCGTTGTTTTTGGCTTTATTTGTTAAATTGGTTCCAAAATTATCAAGATATTTTTTCTTTTTATTTTGTTTTGGATTTTTCTTTTTTTCAACTTTAACTTTTTTTCTTCCAGTTCCTTCATTTTCAAATTGATTTTGAGTAGCTTCATTTTTGGCTCCAAACATATTTGAAAAAAGGGAACCTAATGGAATTGCAGCACCAGAAATTTTAGGTGTTTCTTCATTGTCATCTAAACCATCTTCTGATGGCCCAAATGTTATTGCTCCATCCATATTTTCAATATCTTCTAAGTTAATATTTTCAGCTAAATCTTTAAAGATATTTTCGAATTGTTTAGACATATCATTAAGATTTATATTATCTTTACCCAAAACATCTTGCTGTTTAGAAAGCACATCAAGAGGATTTATTCCTCGTTTTTGAGCACATTCATAGCAAAGACCTTCCATTGTTTCTTTGCCATTTTCTACTTTATTAAAAAAAAGTATAGCTGTATTTTTCTTACAATCTGAACATAACATACTTTTTATCCTTTCTTTATTTAAAAATTCAATATATATAATACCTCAAAAACTATGATAAGTCAATAATTTAATGGTGTTAAGATTAAATTTTCTACAATATAAAAAAAGATATTGAAAATGATAATTTTAAATGTTATAATTAATATGATACTAAAGAAAGAGGGAATAAAGATGAATGTAACTTTGCCAGAGACAAAATTATATTTAAAATATAAAATTATATATTCTGTGATAATAGGTATATGCATTTTATCTATTATTCTTGTTATTTATGGTCAATTTATAGAAGGAAAGACAGTTACAACGATTGGAAATTTAAAAGGAAAAAGCGAAGAAGGATATGAAATATTAAAGACTGACTTTGATAAATTATTTAAAAATGAATTAAAAAATTATGATGATAAATATAAAGGCAAAAAAGAAAAATTAAATCAAAATCTTGTTTATACAAGTTATAAAAAGGTTGAAAATGAAGAAAATAATTATGATATAAGTGTTAGAATTCCACATATAAATGTTAAGGGAGAACAAATAGAAAAATATAATAAAGAAATTGAAAATATATTTAAAAACAAAGCTGAAAGTATAATGGAAACAAAGAATAAAAACTCAATTTATACTGTAGATTATACTGCATATATCCAAGATGGAATACTATCAGTAGCAATTAAAGCAAATTTAAAAGAAGGAAATAGTGCACAAAGAATTATTGCTAAAACATATAATTATAGTTTAGATGAAGATAAAGAAGTAAATCTTGAAGATGTATTAAAATTGGAAAATGTACAAAAAGAATTTGTTCAAAGTAAAATAGAACAAGAAGTTAAAAATGAAAATAAAAAAGCAGAAGATTTAAAAGCACTTGGATATGATATATTTGAGAGAGATTTAAATTCTGATAAGTATAAAGTAGAAAACATTGAAGAATTTTATATTGATGATGGAAGTATTTATATAATTTTTGCTTATGGGAATGAAAAACGTACCAGTGAAATGGACTTAGTAGTTATATAGTAAGAAATGTAACAATAAAATAAAAAAAGAAAAATAAATAAGAAATAATATAAAAAAAAGAAGCAAGCTTTAAAACTTGCTTCTTTATTTGAAAATAAAAGGGGATGTTTTTTCAAATTTATAATCAGTTTTCTTTTCTGATTATGATTATAATATAACAATGAATTTTGTCCATTGTGTGAATTTAAAGTGAATAATTAGAAAATTATGGTTGTTCACCAAGTGTGATTGTTAAATCTTGTTCTTTTCCATTTCTATTTACTTTTATTTTTAATTCATCACCAATTTTTTTAGAATTTTTAATTTTATTTAATTCATCCATCGAATTAATTTTATTTCCTTCAACTTCAATTATTACATCTCCAATTTTTAATCCAGATCTTTCAGCAGCTGAAAAATCTTCAACACGTTTTACATATACACCAACAACTAAATTATAAACTTTAGCTGTTTTTTCATCTAAATCTACTCCTGTAATTCCTATAAATGGTCTTTTTACTTTACTATATTGAATTAATTGTGATGTTATATCAGTTGTAGAATTTATAGGAATAGCAAATCCTATTCCTTCAACTCCAGTTCCTGAAAGTTTTAATGTATTTATACCAATTACTTTTCCTTCACTGTTTACTAAGGCACCACCGCTATTTCCAGCATTTATAGCAGCATCTGTTTGAATTAATGTAAATGTTTTTCCATCAGAATCTGTCACATCTCTATTTACAGCACTTATAACTCCACAAGTGATACTACTTTGCATACCTAAAGGATTTCCAACAGCCATAGCAAATTCACCAACTTTAATTGAATCTGAATCTGCAAATTCAGCTTTAGATAGTCCATCTTTATCTATTTTTATAACTGCTAAATCAGTTTGTTCATCTTTCCCAATTATTTTTGCTTCATATTCTGTTTCATCATTATATAATGTTACAGTTACTTTATTGGCATCTGATACTTCATAATAAGATTCAGATGATGAGGTAGAAACTATATGATTATTAGTTAATATATAACCATCATCACTAATAATTATTCCAGATCCTGTAGCTGAAGCAGATGAAGTTTGTGGAGTATTTCCAAACATAAAAAGATTTGAACTTACAGTATATTCTACTTTTATTCCAACTATTGATGGTAGAATTTTATTTGCAGCATAAACAGATGTATTTGAATATTTTTCTAAGTCAACTTGTTTAACTGTTCCATCAGAACTAGTTGAATTGCTAGGGGCTGTACTTATATAAGATGGGGTTTCAGGAAATACTGCTTTTTTTATATCTGGAACCAATAATATAGTTCCTAAAACTGCAGAACATCCTAATACTCCACTAATAAAAGGTATTACTACAGTTTTTCCAAAAGTATTATTTTTCTTTGTTTTTTCTTTATGTTGTTTTTTCACCTTTGGCTGATTAGTAACAGATTTAAAATTTTGTTGATTAGTAGTAGCATTATTTTCAACTATTTTTTGTTTTCTAATGTTTTCCTCTTTATTTTCATTATTTTTAATATTTTCATTTTCCATAAATAAGACCTCCGTTCGATACTTATTTTAATACTTTAAAAATTAAATTACAATAAAGAAGTATAAAATATTTGTGAAAATTGTGTGAAAAGTTTATATAAATTTGTTGAAATTAATTAATATAAACTATATAATATAGAAAAAAGTAAAGGATGGTACAAATGGAAAGAGTAAATAAATTTAATGATAAAGGTATAACATTAGCTTCACTTGTAATAACAATAATTGTATTATTGATAATTGCATCTATTGCAATATATTATGGGACAGAGGCAATCAAAAAAGCCAATGTAGAAAATATTAGAACTAATATGTTATTAATAAATTCAAAAGCAAAAGAATATTGTGAAGAAGCTAATTTTAGATTGGGAACAGGAAAAGCTCCAGAAGATGCAGGAGAATTACAAACATATTTACAACCGGCAGAGAATTATTTAAAAGAACAGTTAGGAGAAGGAAATGTATCTAAAAATGGAAATAATTTTGATGTTGTAATAAATGAAGAAATTTCACAGAAAATGGGATTAAAGAACATAGATAATAAAGATAAATATTCAATAGATTTTAATGTAATTGAAAATTCTGTTGTTATAAAGTATAATTCAAAAATTAATGATGATGATACAAAAGATTCTTGGACTTTATCAGAAGTAGAAGAATTATAAAAAAGTATAAGAACTATAACGGTTAATAATTTTAAAGGATAAATTAAAATGAAAGAAAAAGAACTAGAAAGATTAACAAAATTAAAACAAATTGAAAAAGAATTTCACAATAAAGGAATTAAATATATAGCAGGAATAGATGAAGCAGGACGTGGACCATTAGCAGGACCTGTAGTTGTTGCAAGTGTTATTATGCCAGAAGATTCCATGATTGAAGGGGTAAATGACTCTAAAAAAGTATCTGAAAAAAAGAGAGAACTTTTATATGATAAGATAAAAGAGGAAGCTATAAGTTATTGTGTATCAATAGTATCAGAGAAAGAAATAGATAATATAAATATATTAAATGCAACGAAAAAAGGTTTGACAGATTCAATTTCTGGATTAGATGTAAAACCTGATTTAATATTGGTAGATGCTTTAGATAAAATTGATACTTTAGGAATTCCATATAAACCAATAATAAAAGGAGATGCGTTAGCATATTCAATATCAGCTGCATCTATACTTGCAAAAGTTACAAGGGATAGAATTATGAGAGAAATGGATGAAATTTATCCAGAATATGGATTTGCAAAACATAAAGGATATGGGACAGCAGCTCATATAGCAGCTATCAAAGAATATGGACTTTGTGATATCCATAGAAGAAGTTTTACTAAGAATTTTGTATAGAGTAAGAATATGTAAGTATAATACCAAAACAAACAAAGGAGATAATCAATTTAATGAATATATTGGAAATTATTGCTAAGAAAAGAGATAAGGGTGAATTAACAAAAGAAGAAATTGAATATTTTGTGGAAAATTATACAAATGGAAATATTGCAGATTACCAAGCGAGTAGCTTGGTAATGGCAATTTTTTTGAATGGAATGACAAAACAAGAAACTACTGATTTGACAATAGCTATGGCAAACTCAGGAGAAATATTAGATTTATCAAGTTTAGAAAAAACAATTGTAGACAAACATTCAACAGGAGGAGTAGGAGATAAAGTATCAATTGTATTACTTCCAATTGTAGCATCTTTAGGAGTTCCGGTAGCTAAAATGTCAGGAAGAGGATTGGGATTTACAGGGGGAACTGTTGATAAATTAGAGTCAATTCCAGGGTATAGAACAGGAATAGATATTAACACTTTTGTAAAAAATGTGGAAAAGATTGGAATAAGTATGATTTCACAAACACTAAACTTGGCGCCTGCAGATAAAAAGTTATATGCTTTAAGGGACTCGATTTCTTGCGTTGAAAGTATACCACTTATTGCTTCAAGTATAATGAGTAAAAAAATTGCAAGCGGTGCTGACAAAATAGTATTAGATGTTACTTGTGGTTTTGGAGCATTTATGAAAAATATTGAAAATGCAAGAAAACTTGCTAATGAAATGATAGAAATAGGAAAACTTGCTAATAGAGAAACGAGATGCGTACTTACTAATATGAATGAGCCATTAGGAAAAGCTGTCGGAAATAATTTGGAAGTAATTGAAGCAATTGAATTTTTAAGTGGAAAAAACAAGCCTAAAGACTTAGAATTAGTTGTTTTAGAACTTGGAAATCAAATGATTAAGTTGGCAGGATTGGGAAATGATGATGAAGAAAATAAGAAAAGAATATTAGAAAATATTTCAAATGGAAAGGCTTTAGCAAAATTTGTAGAACTTGTTAAAAATCAAGAAGGGGATATTTCATATATTGAAGATACAGAAAAATTTCCTAAAGCAAAGTTTATAGAAAAAGTTTGCGCAAAAGAAGAAGGATATATTTATGAAATTAATGCTGAAGAAATAGGAAAAGTAGCATGTGCTTTAGGAGCAGGTAGAATAAAAAAAGAAGATAAAATTGATCCAGATGTAGGAATTGTTATGGAGTGTAAAGTAGGAGATAAAGTAAATATCGGAGATGATCTTGTATATATTCATGCGAATTCAAAAGAACAATTAGAAATAGCTAAAAATAAAATTTGTGAAATCATAAAAATCGGTAATGAAAAAGTTGAAAAAGAAAATGTAATTATTGAAATTATATAATTATGTTGAAAAATATAAAACTTATGCTATAATATTATTGTAGAACAAATGAAAGGATTGAAAAAAGATGAGAAAAGAAAATCAAGAAAAGAAAGTAAAACAACATAAAAATATGGATAAAGGACAAGTATTTGTTAAAATAATGGCAGGAGTATTAGCAATATTAATGATAGCTGGAACAGCAATTAGTTTAGTATATGCATTAATCCAAAGATAAAAAGAAGGTTATATATATGATTAATAATTTAGGAATACAATTTGAGACATTTTATAATGAAAATATAGTAGGATATTTTAAATCATTACAAGAATCACCATTTAAATTAATTAGTTTTATTATAGATGCAGTAATTGTCATATTTTTGTTGTATTATACAATAAAAATGCTAAGAGGTTCACGTGCTTGGCAATTAATAAAAGGTATTGCATTATTAGTGGTGATTACTATTTTAAGTGGTGCATTAAATTTAAAACTATTAAATTCAATATTATCAGGAATTATGAACTGGGGAGTGTTAGCAATATTAATTATTTTCCAACCAGAGTTAAGAAGAGGGTTAGAACAATTAGGAACTAATAAATTAACTAAGTTTTTTGGAATTGATAGTGATATTGCAACAAAGACAAAAGAAGATATATATAAAATAGTAATTGCAGCATCAGAACTTGCTAAAAGTAAAACTGGAGCATTAATAGTAATTGAAAGAGACATAGAAATTAAAGACATAATACAAAATGGAGTTGTTATGAATGCAGAAGTTTCTCCACAATTACTAGTAAATATATTTGAACCTAAAACTCCACTTCATGATGGAGCAGTTATAATTAGTGAAAACAGAATTGCTGCTGCAGCATGTGTTTTACCTTTAGCAGATGACAAAGATATAGCAAAAGAATTAGGAACAAGACATAGAGCAGCAATAGGAATATCTAAAGAATCTGATAGTATAGTAGTTGTTGTTTCAGAAGAAACTGGAAAAATATCAGTTGCAAAAGATGGAACATTAATTGCAGATGTTAGAGAAGATGTTTTAAAGAAAATTTTAATAAGTAATATAGTAACAAAAAGATTTACAACTGAAAGGAAAGATAGAAAAATTACAATAAGAAAAAATAAAAAAATAAAAGACAAAAAAGAAGAAGAGAGAAAAGAAGAAAAATAAAAACGTGCATAAAGCACGTTTTTTGTATAAATGAAAATGGAGAAGTAAATGAAAAATATAAGATTAGTTATCGAATATGATGGAAAAGATTTTAATGGATGGCAAAAACAACCTAATAAATTAAATATTCAAGGGACAATAGAACAAGCAATTAATAAAATAACAGGAGAAGAAGTAGAATTAAATGCATCAGGAAGAACTGATGCTGGAGTTCATAGTCTAGGACAAGTTGCGAATTTTAAAACAAATTATGATCTTCCAATGGAAAAATGGCCATTAGCATTAAATGCAAACTTAAAAAAATCTATTGTTATAAAATCTGCTGAAGAAGTAGATGAAAGATTTCATAGTAGACTTTCATGTAAGAGGAAAACTTATAGATATGTTATTAATAATTCTAAATATGGAACAGCTATATATAGAAATTTAGAAACTCACATACCGCAAAAACTTGATATTGAAAAAATGCAAGAAGCGGCAAAATATTTTGAAGGCGAACATGATTTTAAAGCATTTAAGGCAAGTGGAACTAGTGGTAAGAGTAGTGTTAGAAAAATATATAAAGCAGAAGTTTTGCAAAAAGAAGATGAGAGAATTTATATAGAACTTACAGGAAATGGCTTTTTATATAATATGGTCAGAATTATTTCTGGTACATTAGTTGATGTTGGGTTAGGCAAGATTAAACCAGATGAAATTCCACAAATAATAAATGATAAAGAAAGAGAAAAAGCAGGAAAAACACTTCCACCACAAGGATTATATTTAGTTAAGGTAGAATATGAATAATAAAAATTAATTAGGAAAAATAGGTGTAAAAAAGTAATATGATTTTTTATATTGCTTTTTTTGTTTTTAACATTATATATTGGTATGGCATAAAATATAAGAAAAAAGGGGGAGAAACTATGAATATTAATTTACTTATATTTTTTGCAATACCACTAGCTATAATAATATTTTCAATAGCTTTAGAAAAAATATTTAGAAATCCATTTTTAGTAGCTGGTATAATATTTTCAATTTTATTAATTATAGTTTTAGCATTTTTTGATTTGATATATTTAGTAGCAGTTTTAGTGTATACTATTTTATCATTTGTAACTGCACTGCTTACTTGTATCATTTGTCGAAATTTAAATAATAATTCTATTTGTAATGTGATGTGTAATTGTAATAATGGCGGTAACAATACTGATATAATGACAATACCTAATAATGAGATAAATACATTAAATAATGAAGTTAATAATAATTTTTCAGCAGTAACTGGATGTTATTCTAAAAATTATAATAGAAGGAGATAGTTGCAAAATAGAAAAATATATGTTATTATAGATGTTAGTCTAAAAAAGGAGAAGTAATATAAAAATGTTAGAAGTAATACAAGATACACTATTAGATAGTATAAAATTGTTACCATTTTTGTTTTTAACCTATTTACTAATGGAATATATAGAACATAAAACAAGTAAAAAAGCAAAAGATACAATAAAAAAATCAGGGAAATTTGGACCATTACTAGGAAGTTTATTAGGAATAGTTCCACAATGTGGATTTTCAGTATCAGCAACAAATTTATATGCTGGTAGAGTAATAACACTTGGAACATTAATTTCAGTCTATTTATCAACATCTGATGAGATGCTTCCAATAATGATATCAGAATCAGCTCCAATAACTACTATTTTAACAATTCTACTAATTAAATTTACAATAGGAATGATTGCTGGATTTACAATTGATTTGATTTTACGTTTAAGAAAGAAAAACGAAGAAGAAGAAAAAATAGTAGACATTTGTGAAAAAGATCATTGCCATTGTGAAAAAGGTATAGTAAAATCTGCTATACATCATACATTACATATATTTTTATTTATAGTAATTGTTATATTTATATTAAATTTAGTTATTTATTTTATTGGAGAAGAAAATATTTCAAAATTCCTAGAGAATCAACCAATATTGGGACCTGCAATTTCTAGTTTAATAGGGTTAATTCCAAATTGTGCATCATCTGTAATAATTACTGAAATGTATCTTGGAAACGTAATAAATGTAGGAACATTAATAGCCGGATTATTAGTGAATGCTGGAGTAGGTTTAGTAGTATTATTTAAAACAAATAAAGGAATAAAAGAAAATATAAAAATTGTTTCATTATTGTATTTTATAGGATTAATATCTGGAATAATAATACAGGCAATAGGGGTTACTTTATAAAATGAATTAGTGATTAAGAATAAAAAAATCAAAATAAAATTAATATAGAAATATTGATTAAAGTAAAAAAGAAGAGAAATTTTAAAATTTCTCTTCTTTTATTATTAATTATTATTGTTATTAGGTTTCTTTTTATTGTTTCTTAAATTAACAATTATTGCATCTTCATTATCAAATAAGTAAGATGAATCTGATGTATCTGTTTGGATTGGATTTATTTCATTTCGTTCATCTCTAAAGTTTATATGTTTTGGATTGAATTTTCTACTTGAATCATCTTCTTCAACTGAGTTTGATCCAGAATATTTTTCAAAATCAAATGATTTAACTTTTTGAGGTTCTTTATATTTAGGATCTAAGTTTTTGAATCTTCCGCAACCTACTAATGGTTTACCATTAATATCTTTAATTTTGTATGCGAAGAAATTCTTTTTAAGTGTTTGAAGTTTTCCAACCTCAAAGTTTTTAACCCAAGCCCAAGTAACGTCACTATGTTTAGCATCATATTTTGTTGTTTTGAAGTCAATTGTATCTTTCATCTTCCATTCTCTGTGTTCACCTAATTCTGCAGACCACCAAGCAAGTTCTTCAACATCACCATTTCCAGTAAAGATTTTATTTGCACAGTTAGATAAAATTGTTTGTCTATAATTATGTTTGCTGTTTGCAGGATCTAATTGTGATAAGTTTTGTATTGTAACAACTGTTCCAACTTTGTATTTTCTGTACATTGTAAATATTGGTTCTGTAGAGTATCCTAAGAAATCAGGGAACTCATCAATATATAAGAAGTTAGGAACTCTAGAATCTTCATTTCCAGGTCTTCTTAAAACTGCATTTTGCATAGCTAATAAGAAGAATAATCCAAATGCTTTATGTGCTGTTCCACCTAAGTCTCCACGCCTTGTACATACAAATGTTATATTTCCATTTGACAACATATCATCAAAGTTTAAGTTGTTATATCTATTGCAAAGTACAGATTTTACACCAGGTAATCTTAAAAGACTATCTAATTGTGCTACTGCACCAGAAACTGCAATTTCTGTATCTTTTCTTCCAATTCCATCTTTAAAGAAATTCTTTTTAAAGTATGAAAGTTGGAAACTGTATTTTTCTTTTAAATTTTCATCATGTTCTAAAATCATACACATTTTTTCGATTAGTTCGAAGTTTGTAAATAATTTTAACATATCTTCTAAGTTAGGAAGTGCACCTTCATTCATTCTTGGATAAATTTCTTTAAGTAAAATAGCTAAGTTTTCAATAGCTTGGTTAGAAACATCTTCTTTATAAGCTTCTTCAATTTCTTCATGTTTTGAATTATACATAGCTCTTAATGCAGAAGAAATAGTAACAGCTATTTTTGCTGGTTCATCATAGATGAATGGGTTTAATCCTAATGAATCATTACTTGCTGGGTCAACTAAGTTATAAGGAATTTTAAAGTTTTTACAAACATCTATCATATGATCCATTATTTCATAATCAGGAGATAAAACTGTTACACCAACATCTTTATAAACTGGATCTCCTGAAGAATTTATTGTTAATTTCTTTAAATAAGATTTAAATACATTTTCTTTTCCTGTAGTAGGTGATAACATATTTAAATTGAAATTTTTATTTAAGTATTCATTATCATAAGGCTTATTCAAAACTGCTATTTTTGTTTTTAAAGCAGCATGTGCCAATTCTTTTGAAGCTTCTCTATAGAATGATTTTCTTTCTATATCTCTTGAAATCATTGGTTCTAATACGACTGTAGTTTTTCCTGTTCCTGAACCACCACATACAAGAGTTGGTTGATATCTTGATATTTCTGGAAACATGATTGTTTTGCCTGTTTCATCATCTGTACACAAATATGTTTCGTTTGTGTATGGGCCACGTCCTTTTTGAGGATCTGAAAGATTAATTCCTGCATAATCCCAAATAGAACGAATGTGTTTACTAGAGTCTTCAACAGTGTCATATAAGAATCTAAACATAGGAACTACTGTTATTAATGGTAAGTATAATGATAAACCAATAAATGCTGGACTAACTAATTCAGAAAAGTCAGTAACTAATTCAACATAATTTGGAATATTTAATAAAAATAACCATAATCCCATATTAATCCATTGAGTAAACATTGTTATTGCAATTATATATAATGCTATAGAATATACATAAAATAGTGTGACTTTTTTCTTTTTTGATGTAGCAAATTCTGATGGACCTGAAAATAAAAAAGCAAACAATGGGCAAGCCATAGCAAATGTATATATAATTGGGTTCCAATAAGATTGAGAAACACCAGTAAATATCATAAATAGTAACTCTACAAATCTATCTATAGTAAAATATATTGTAAGTAATGTTAATATATATGTTGCAAATGTATTTCTACTAGTATTTAGTTTCTTCAATAATTTATCTATATATTTCATAAAAGCATCCCTTTCACATAAATCTTCACATATATATTATCTTATAAAATGGGCAAAAAAACAAGTATTTTGAACAAAAAAAGTAATATTTTTGAAAAATTTACATATAATACAAAAAAAGGGGAGAAATTATGCAAGAAGAATTTGTAAAAGAAGAATTAATTATTGATAAGAGTGAATACGAAAAAGATGAAGAAATAATAAAAAATATAATTAAAGCTAAAAGAGATTTAGAAAATGCGCGAAAGAATTTTGAATATGCTCAAAATCAAGATTTAGTAGATTATTATATTTATCAAATTAAGGCAAATCAATCAAAAATTGATTATCTAATAAAACTTGCAAAGGCAAAAGGAATTTTTGTAAATTTAATAAACGAGGCTGAAATAAAATTAGAAGATAGAGCTGGATAATTTTCTGCATTTCTTAGCTGCTTTTAGGGACACTTAGGAAAAACAGGTTATAAAATTGTAATATTTGTCCATATTAAAACATAAAAATGTTAATAAATGAAGTTAGTAGGAGAGAGATATGGATACAAATATTATTACTTATTTGGCATGTATTTGCTTTTTATTTATATTTGGAAGAGTGTTTATAGTACCAATTAAAAAAGTTTTGAAGTTAGTATTGAATTCTGTATTGGGAGCTTTTTTGATTTATTTGATTAATTTAATCGGAAGTGGGTTTAATTTCCATATTGGATTAAATTTTTTTACAAGTATTTTAGTGCGGAATTTTAGGAATACCTGGAGCTATATGTTTGATAGTTATAAAATTGTTGATTGGGTAAATATAGTAAAGAAAAAACCTGAAGTGAATTACTTCAGGTTTTAAGTTTTGTTCGAATTTTTATTATTCTACTGTAACTGATTTTGCTAAGTTTCTAGGTTTATCAACATCTAATCCTTTTTCTTTTGCAATGTAATATGCAAATATTTGTAAAGGTATAACTGAAAGAATAGGAGAGATGAATGGGTTTGTTTCTGGTATTATTATTGTTTTATCAAACATTTTTTGGTCAACTTTTTGATTTGTTACAACTAATGTTTTTGCTCCACGAGTTATAACTTCTTGAATATTACTTACAGTTTTTTCAACTAGTTTACTATCTGTCATAATACTTATTACTGTGATTCCAGATTCGATTAAAGCGATTGGACCATGTTTTAATTCTCCTGCTGCATAACTTTCAGAATGTATATAAGAAATTTCTTTTAATTTTAAAGAACCTTCTTTAGCAACAGTTTCATCAATTCCTCTACCTAAGAAGAATACATCATGTTCTTGATATACTTCTTTAGCAAAATCTTTTATACTTTCACAAGAATTTAAAGTTTCTTCGATTTTTCTAGGTAAATCTAAAATATCTTTTTTCAAATCATTTAATTTAACTGTTTCAGTTTCTAAAATTTCTGCAAAGTAAAGTGCTAAAACATTAAGCATTACAACTTGAGAAGTATAAGCTTTTGTAGAAGCAACGGCAATTTCTGGACCAGCGTGAGTATAGATTGAATAATCTGCTTCTCTAGTAATTGAACTTCCAATAACATTTGTTACAGCAAGTGTTTTTGCTCCTTTTTCTTTTGAAAGTTTTAAAGCTGCAATTGTATCTGCAGTTTCTCCTGATTGAGAAATAAAAATACATAAAGTTTTATTATCAATAATTGGATCTCTGTATCTAAATTCTGAAGCAATATCAACTTCTGTTGGTATTTTACAAAGTTTTTCAATTGCATTTTTACCTGCTAATCCTGCATGCATCGCTGTACCACAAGCAACTATATATATTTTGTTTAAACTTGATAAATATGATTTATCAAAATTTAATTCATCAAATTCAATTGGAGCATTTTCTGATAATTTTGAACCAATTGTTTCTCTAATAGCAGTTGGTTGCTCATGGATTTCTTTTAACATGTAATCTTCATATCCATCTTTTTCAGCAGCTGATGCATTCCACTCAATTGTTTTTGTTCCTTTTTCAATTTTATTTAAATCTTTATCATAAAATGTAGCGCTATTTCTAGATAAAACTACAAATTCTAAATCATTTAATAAATAGAAATCTCTTGTAAATGAAAGAATTGCTGGAATATCAGACGAAATATAATTTTCATCTTCACAAGTTCCTATAACAAGAGGGCTATCTTTTCTAACAACAATCATATGATCTTTGTCATATTTGCTTATAACTTCAATAGCAAAACTTCCTTTTAAATCTAGTGCAGCTTTTTGAACTGATCTTAATATTTTTTCATCATCATTTTCAGTATCTTTTGAATAATAATAATGTATTAAATTTGGTATAACTTCTGTATCTGTTTCAGAATAGAAAGTATAACCATTATCTGTTAAAAATTTTCTTAATTCATTATAGTTTTCAATAATTCCATTATGAACGACACTGAAAGATTTACTATTATCTTGATGTGGATGAGAATTTTCTTTTGAAGGTTTTCCATGAGTAGCCCATCTTGTATGAGCAATTCCAATTGTACCTTCTAAGTCATCAATTCCTGGTATGTTATTTAAATTTTTAACTCTTCCTTTGTCTTTCATTACTGATAATCCATCTTTTTCAATTGTTGAGATTCCAGCTGAATCATATCCTCTGTATTCTAATCTTAATAATCCGTTAATTAATATAGGTGTTGCTTTTTTTGTTCCTATGTATCCTACTATTCCACACATATTTTTCCTCCTTTTAAGCCTAAATGTGTAAAAGGCTAATAATATTTATATAGGTCTTTAATTCATAAAACAAAATAAAAAACCTTCTTAAATTGAAGGCATGCAAAATAAAGGCTTAACATATTAATATTTGTTGCAGTATCACTACTGTTTTTTACATTAATATTATGACTAAAGCTACAGCCACTAGAGCATCCGCCGAATCTTTCGATAACTCTAGACCTCGTCAACAGTATAACTGTCCAGGCGCTAATAAAATTAAAAACTATAAACTCCTTTCTAAAAATTTTAAAAATTTATTTGCTAAACTTCAATTTATGATATTATATTATAATAAACTTCAAAAAGAAGCAAGTCTTTTCTAGAAATTTAAATTATTTAAATTGATTTATATATATAATTGTGTTAAAATTATTAGTAATATTTAAGAACGAAAAGGAATTGGAAATGTTTAATATAGAAGAAGAATTAAAGAAATTACCTTCAAAACCAGGCGTATATATAATGAAAAATAAAAATGATGAAATTATATATGTAGGTAAAGCTATTTCTTTAAAAAGAAGAGTAACTTCATATTTTAGAAAAACAAATAAAACAGAGCGTATAAAGAAAATGGTTAGTTTAATAGATCATTTTGAATATATTGTTGTTGATAATGAAGCTGAAGCATTGATTTTAGA
>CAMNMV010000009.1 GCA_946545015.1 uncultured Clostridium sp. | reverse complement strand
TGTTTCATTATCCATAAAATAATATAATTCTCCATCATTATATAAATATTGCATTGCTTTTTTCTCAATTTCTGCTCCTGGGAATTTATCTGATGGGTTAAATGTTTTTTCTAATACTGCTCCTGTTATAACATTTTTTAATTTTGTTCTAACAAATGCTGCTCCCTTTCCTGGTTTTACGTGTTGGAATTCTACTACTCTAAATACGTTTCCTTCCATTTCAAATGTTGTTCCATTTCTAAAATCTCCTGCTGAATAAACTGCTGCCATATATATTTCTCCTTTCAATTTTTGTTTTTTTCAAAACAAATCTCTTTCTAAATTTTTAACATACATATTTTACTACATTTTCTTTGAAAAATCAATAGTTTTATTACTTTATATCTTATTTATACATTATTTATATATCATATTATAATATAATTCTTGTCAGAATTAGTTAAAGTTATACATCCAGATTTTGTAATTTGTACAGTATCTTCGATTCTAACACCAAATTTTCCTGGTATATAAATTCCCGGTTCATCTGTAACTACCATATTTTCTTTTAAATTTGTATCATTTTTATAATTTATATATGGTGGCTCATGTATTTCTAAACCTACTCCATGACCTAAGCTATGTACTAAGTCATAATCATGTAATTTAAAATCATTTGTAACCATTTTTGAAAATAATCTTATACTTGCTCCATCTCTATATTCATCTAATGTTTGCTTTTGGTTTTTTAAAACTAAATCATATACTGGTTTTACTTCTTCTGGAACTTTTCCTACAAATATTGTTCTTGTCATATCTGAACAATACCCATTATATTTACATCCCATATCTATTGTAATGATATCTTCTTTTTGAATCTTTCTATCTGTTGGGACAGCATGAGGCTTAGAAGAATTTTCTCCTGATGCAACTATTGTATCAAATGCTAATCCATCTGTTCTTTGTCTATAGTAATCAAAGATTTCATTAGCTATTTGTTTTTCAGTCATTCCAGGTTTTATATATGATAAAATATATGAAAAGCAATTATCTGTAATTTCACATGCAATTCTTAAGTTTTTCAATTCCTCTTCATCTTTTATCATTCTCTGTTTTTCTATAATATATTCAGTTTCTACTAAATTATTAATTTTATATTTTCTCATGTATTCTTTATATTGTGCATATGTTACATAATTTTCTTCAAATCCTACATTTTCACAAAACATAAAGAAATTTTCATAATCTTCGCTAGAAACATTTCTAACATCACAAACAATAATCTCATCAAAAAATGACAATGTGCTGTGTACATATTCTATATATCTTCCATCTGTAATATATATATTTTCTTTTCTCGTTATTAATAGTACACCTTCTGCATCTAACCCTGTTAAATATTTTATATTAATAGGATTAGAAATTATCATTCCTTGTAAATCCAAACTTGATATTTTATTTCTCAACCATTGTACTTTTGGATTCATTTTTATCACCTCATATAATTTTATCCTTTAAACATTCCTAATGTAAATATTTGTATAAGTACGAATTTTATTGTTTCAAATGGTACATATATACTAATAAATGTTGCTATTACAATAAAAGGTCCAAATGGTATGTATTCATTTGTTTTTCTGATTTTTGTAATTAATAATATTATGCTTAATATTGCTCCTATTAAGAATGACATAAGTGTTATAATTATTATGTTTGATAATCCTAATAATAAACCTAAAGCAGCCATTAATTTTACATCGCCAAATCCCATTGCTTCTTTTCCATAAAACAATCCACCAAGCAATGTTATCGCTAAAAATATACCTGCACCAGCTAACATTCCAAAGAACATATTAATAGCTATTGCTACATTTGATACCCCATACAAGAAGCAGAATATCAATCCTATTTCAAATATTGCCAAATTAAGCCTATTAGGTATTATTTGTTGTCTATAATCAATTATAAATACTGATAATAGTAATGGTGCTACTATCATAAATTTAATTAAATCTAAGTTTGCTACAATTGTATCTTGTATACCAAATACATATATAAGTCCAACATATATTATTGCAACTGCTAAAATTAATAAATAATTAGGTTTAAATTTTTTCTTATATTCTTTAAATATATCTAATGAAAATACTTTTTTATGTTCTGGTAATCTTTTATTCATCCAATCGACAAATTGTCCTACAAATATGGCTAATATTAATGCACCAATATAATAAGCTATATGTACATCATTTATAAACATTTTTATTTTTCTCCTTTATTCTTACTTTTTTTATATTTATTTTTTATAACATCCTCTATTGGTCTTTTCCATCTTGTATACCAATATTCTTTCTTTTGAATAGGTTCAACTAATATTGTATACATATTACATCTATTTCCACCTATAACATCTGTAAAAATTTGATCACCAACAGCTGCTATATTTTCTGGCTTTTCTTCTAATAATTTTTGTACTTTTAAAAAACCTTTTTTAAATGGTTTTTTTGCCAAATTTACATATGGAATATCTAAAGCATTTGAAACTTTACCAACTTTTTGTTTATCATTTGTGTTTGAAAGAATATACAATTTTATATTATTTTCTTTCATTTCTTTAACCCATTTTTTTACTTCTTCTGATAATTCTTGTTGATAATTTATAAGTGTATTATCAACATCTAAAATTAGTGCATTTATTTTATTTGCACGTAAATATTCAATTGTTATTTCTTTTACACTATTTATTAAATCATTTGGATATAATATCATTTTTTCCTCCATGCTAATTTTTGGCATTTATATATTATCAATTTGTTCGCTTTTTGTCAATATAACACAAAAAAAATCAATAGAAAATAAATACTTTTTCTATTGATTTTTAATCATATTTTCTTTTGTTTATTATATTATATAATGATTTATTTTCAATTAATTTTTATCTTATCATGATATTGTTTGATTAATTCCTCTAGCAACTATATCTTTCATATTTTCAATTAAATCATCAATTTCTTTTGGAGTAACTATCATATTATAGTTTCCAATATTTAACGCATCTTTTACTTCTTCATATTTATCTTCATCTTGCAATTTATTTAAATATTCATTTGATTCAGCTTTATCTTGTAACCTATCTATAAATATATCAATCCCATCAGAAACAAGTGTTGCAAGCTCCACAACAGTTGGAATACCGAATAGCAATTACAGGAATTCCTAAAGTTTCTTTACTTAACTCAGCTCTTGCATTTTCAACTCCCGCACCTGGCACTATTCCAGTATCTGCTATTTGCAGGCTTGAACTTATTCTTTCTATACTTCTTGATGCCAAACTGTCTATTACTATAATTAACTTTGGTTTTACATTATCAACTATTCCTTTTAATATTTCTAATGTTTCCATCCCTGTTGTTCCTAATACTCCTGGAGCAATCGCACATACATTTCTTGTATTTTCATCAATGTATTGTGGCATATATTTTATTAAATGTCTTGTTATATCTATCTCATTTATAACTTTGGGCCCTAAACTATCAGGAGTTACATAAATATTTCCAAGCCCAACTATTAAAACTTCTTCTTTTCTAGTAACATGTTTATCTAATATTTTTCCAAGTTCACTTGTTAATGTATCAGAAGCTTTTTGTATTTCTTCTTCTCTTGCTATTTTCAAATTTTTTATATCAATTGTTACATAGTTTCCTTTTGGCTTTCCAACTGCTGTTTCTCCATTTTCATTTGTAATAAACACTCTTTCAATATTTATATTTTCATCAACATTTTCTTTTTGGCTTTCTATCCCATCGATTTCTTCTAAACTATTTGTTTTTTTATAAATATCACGTCTTTCTAACGCCATATCTGTTCTAAAATTATACATAAAAAATCACCACTTTCACAATATATTTATCTATATTATTCTTGAAAGTGATGAGTTTTATTCATATTAAAATATTCCTACAATTTCTCCATTTTCATCTATATCTATTGATTCTGCTGCTGGAACTTTAGGAAGTCCTGGCATTGTCATAATATTTCCTGCTAAAACTACAATAAAGCCTGCTCCTGATTTTAATACAACATCTCTTACATGTATATTAAAATCTTCTTTACATTCTAAATTTTTTGGATCATCTGAGAATGAATATTGTGTTTTTGCAATACATACTGGGAATTTTCCATATCCTATTTTTTCAATTTTATCAATTGTTTTCAAAGCTTCTTCAGCATATTCTACATCTTTGGCACCATAAATTTTAGTACATACTTTTTGGATTTTTGTTTTAATATCATCTTCTAAATCATATGTATAATTTAATGTGCTTTCTTTGTCACATAATGAAACTAATTTTTCAGCAATGTCTATTGCCCCATTTCCACCTTTTGCCCATCCTTCTACCACACTAAATTCTACACCTTTTTCTTCTATTTTTTCTTTTAGGAATTCAATTTCAGCGTCTGTATCTGTATTATATTTATTCAATGCAACTACAACATTTACTCCAAAATTATCTTTTAAGTTCTCAATATGTTTATAGATATTACTTAATCCTTTTTCAATAGCCTCTACATTTTCTTTTTGTATATCTTCTTTTGGAACTCCCCCATGATATTTTAAAGCTTTTATTGTTGCAACTAATACTACTGCATCTGGCTTTAATCCGGTTCTTTTACATTTAATATCCAAGAATTTTTCAGCGCCTAAATCTGCTCCAAATCCAGCTTCTGTAACTGTATAATCTGCAAGTTTTAGAGCTGTCTTTGTTGCAATTATACTATTACATCCATGTGCAATATTTGCAAATGGTCCTCCATGAATTATTGCTGGTGTATGTTCTAATGTTTGAACAAGATTTGGTTTTATTGCGTCTTTTAAAAGTACTGCCATTGCTCCTTCTGCTTTTAAATCTTTTACATATATAGGTTTATCATCTTCGTTATATCCAACTAATATTTTTGATAGATTTTCTTTTAAATCAAATATATTTTTAGATAAACATACCACAGCCATTATTTCAGATGCTACTGTTATATCAAATCCATCTTCTCTTGGAACAATTTTACTTTCTCCTGATAAACCTGTATTTACTTTTCTTAACTGCCTATCATTTAAATCTACGCATCTTTTCCAAACTACTTTTTTAAATTTTAATTCATTTCCAAAATATATGTGATTATCTATTATTGCAGAAAGCAAATTATTAGCAGATGTCATAGCATGTATATCACCTGTAAAATGTAAATTTATATCTTCCATTGGAGCTACTTGTACATATCCTCCACCAGTTGCTCCTCCTTTAATTCCAAAAACAGGTCCTAAAGATGGCTCTCTTAAAGCTAATATTGATTTTTTTCCAATCTTTCTTAATCCATCTGCAACAGCGATTGAAACTGTCGTCTTTCCTTCACCTAATGGTGTTGGACTTATTGCTGTAACTAATATTAATTTTCCATTTTCTTTTTCTTTTAGTTTTTCATCTAACTTTTCAGAAATCTTTGCTTTATATTTCCCATATGGTTCAATAAATTCTTCAATTTCTAAATCTTTTGCTATATCATTTATTTCTTTTAATTCAACACTTTTTGCTATTTCTATATCTGTCATTAAACTCACTTCCTAACATATATGATTTATATTTTTTATATCATTATAAATTTACAAAGTCAATGAAATATTTATATTTTTTAATATATTATTTATTCAGTTTTAATACTATTTTTCAAATAAAAAACAAGCCCTTTAATATCGGCTTGCTTCATACATCATTAAAATACTAACCCTACTATTATTCCTATTAATGCTCCTACAAAAACTTGCACTGGTGTATGTCCTAGAACTTCTACAAGTTTTTCTTGCACTTCTAATCCACTAAGTCCTGGGGTTTGAACTATTTTATTTAAAAGTCTTGCTTGTTTTCCTGCAGCTCTTCTTACTCCTGCTGCATCATACATTACAATTAGTGAAAATAATAATGCTAATGCAAACATTGGAGTATCAACTCCTATATCTTTTCCTATCATTGTAGCAACAGAAACAACTACTGCAGAATGAGAACTTGGCATTCCTCCTGCTCCTAATATTCTTTTAAAATTAAACTTTTTAGTTGTAACTAAATCATAGACTAATTTAAATAATTGTATAAAAAACCATGTTAATACAGGAATTATTATATATTTATTATGTATAAAACCTTCAAAATTGTTCATTAAGCTTTCTTTCATCTTTTTCTTTCCTCTTTTCTTTCTTGTATCTTATGCATCAAAGTTTTCTTCTTCAACACTTCCATTTTTTTCTAAAAGTATTGTTATTTTTTTATCAGCTTCATCTAGCATTTTACTACATTCTTGTGAAAGTTTCATACCTTCTTCAAACTTTTTCATAGACTCATCTAAATTTAAGTCACCTTTTTCTAATTCTGTAACTATATTTTCTAAATTAGCCATATTTTCTTCAAATGTATTTTTTTCTTCTTTCATATCTATTATCTATTCCTTCCTTATAAAACTTTCGCATTTTTTTGTCCATCTACAAATCTCAAATTAATTTCATCACCAGATTTTAAATCTTTACTAGATTTTATAACATTGCCATCAATTTGAGCTATTGTATAACCTCTAGTCAAAGTCTTAAGCGGACTTAAAGCATCTAATTTAGATACTAATTCAACATATTTAGTTTTTTCTTCTTTTTGTTTTAATTTTATTGCATTCTCTAATTTTCTCATATAAACATCTATATTTTGATAATTATCATATATAAATCTTTTTGGTTCTTTAAAAACTCTACTAGACATACATTTTTCATATTTCAATCTCATGTATTCTAATTTTTTTATCAAAGATTCCCTTAATCTTTTTCTACATAGTTCTAATTTATCAATTACATCTCTCATATTTGGTACCGCAAGTTCTGCAGCGGCTGACGGTGTAGGCGCTCTTAAATCTGCAACAAAATCTGCAATTGTAAAATCAGTTTCATGTCCTACTGCAGATATAACAGGAAGTTCTGAATCATATATTGCATCAGCAACTATTTTTTCATTAAAAGGCCACAAGTCTTCTAGTGATCCTCCACCTCTTGCTAAAATTAATACATCAGCTAATTTATGTTCATTCATGTATTCTATTGCTTTAGCTATTTTTTCAGCTGCCCCTTCCCCTTGCACTGGAACTGGCAATATTCTCAAATTAACATTTGGATTTCTTCTTGTTGAAACATTTATTATATCTCTAACAACAGAACCCGTTTTAGATGTTAATACTCCTATTACCTTAGGCATCTTAGGAATAAGCTTTTTATGCGCTTGATCAAAATATCCTTGTTTCTCTAAATCAGCCTTTAATTGTTCAAATTTTTTGTATAAATCTCCAACACCATCTTCTTCCATGGCTTTTACATATATTTGATAAACACCATCTCTCTCATAAACAGAAACTGTTCCAAATACTATAACTTTACTTCCTTCTTTAGGTTCAAACAATAATTTATCAGCATATCCTTTAAACATTACACATTTTATCAAACTATTTTCATCTTTTAATGTAAAATATAAATGCCCTGTATAATGTCTTTTATAATTAGAGATTTCGCCTTTAACTAATACATTATTTAAGAATTCATCACTAACAAATTTTTCTTTAACATATAAATTCAAATCTGTAACTGTCATTGGATTATATTTCATTTTTAGCTCCATTCTTACTCTTCATTATCTTTTACAACACTTGCTAAAATTCCATTTACGAATTTTTTTGAATTATCTTCTCCATATTTTTTAGCAAGTTCAACAGCTTCATTTATAGCAACTTTAAATGGAACTTCTTTATACTTAATTTCATATATTGCTAATCGTAAAATTGATAAATCAATTTTTGAAATTCTTTCTAATTTCCATTCTGATTTTAAATTTTTTTCTATTTCTTGATCTATTTCATTTATATTTTTTTGAATACCTAATGCTGCATCTTCAATATAATTTTTTGCGTTTGTACTATTAATTTCATTAGCTTCTATATATAATTTAATTGCTTCTTCAATATCATCTGTTTTTTGTATTTCTACACTATAAACTAACTTAAAAGCTAATTCCCTTATGCTTGATCTATCCATTTCTTTCTCCTATCATTAAAATCTATCTATAAAGTTTTTTAATCTTTCTTTTACATCATCTTTATTTTTATAAACATAATCTCCAATAAATGCACAAGTAAAAATAAGTACTAAACCAATAATTAAATCTCTCATACCTGTTATAAGTAATATTACAGCAATAGTCACCCCTAAGATAATTCCCTTATTTCTACTCCAAAACTCTTTAAAATCGTCCATTTCTTTTTTCCTTTCTTATTTAATAATATACTTTAATTAATAGTAAATTATATAAATAGAACTATATTATACTTTCTTTTCAGTTTTATTCTCAACTGGTTTTACATCTACTGTATTTTTTACTCGTATGTTTACTTCTTTTACTTCTAAATCTGTAGCTCTTTTTATTCTATCTTTTATCTCTTTTTGTAAATTTAATGATAAATCTTTTATAGTTGAATCATTAGATACAACTATAGTAGCTAATACATTTACATTATTATCTTTATCTAATTCAACTTTTGTTGTTATATCTTTAGTGTCTTTATATTCGTTAGTTACTGAATTAACTAAATTTTCTAGAGTATCTTTAGAAATTAATAATTTTCCATTTTCATTTTGTAGAAGAACTCCTGGTCTATCTCTCATTGGATCCCCTGAACCTCTATCAAAGAATATACATTTTATTGCTATTATAATTAATAACGCACATACTCCTAAAATTATTTTTGATGATGTTTCTCCAACTAACCATCCACCTATTACATTTCCTATTGTTCTTATATCTACCCATCCAAATATCATTACACATAATAATACAGAAATTATCAATACAATATTGCAAAATAATATTAAAGCAAATTTTTCAAAAATTTTCATTTTCATTTCTCCATTCATTTTATATTTTTTATTTTGTTTAAGTATTTTATTTGACTAATTAATTTTCATCTTTTGCTTCATCTAAAGCTGGCTTCTCAACTTTTTTTACATTTGTATCTACACCTTGCACATGTACATTTACTTCTTCTACACTTATTCCTGTCATGTTTTCAACTGCTTTTTTTACTCTATTTTGGATTTCAAATGCAACATCTGGAATTCTTGTTCCATATTCCACTACAATGTTTACATCAATTTTTATTTTATCATCATTTTTATCTACTTTTATTCCTTTTGCCATATTTTTCTTTCCGCTTAATACTTCAGAAATTCCTCCTGCAAATCCTCCTGCCATACTAGCTACTCCAGAAACTTCTGATACAGCAACTCCTGCTATTACTGCTATTACATCATTAGATATTTGTATTCCTTCTTGCTCATTTGATTGTTGCTCTTGAACATTGGCTTTATTTATTTCTTCATTATTATCTGTTTTAACTTCTCCTTCAATTTCTATAGCATCTTTCTTTTTGTCACTCATATTTATTCCTCCTTTAATATCAAAAAATTGATACACTTATACTTTATAAGTATATCAATTTTTCGTAATTTTTACAACCTATTTTTATAATTTTTATATACGTATTTATTGAATTTTATTCAAATTTCTCTAATTTTGAAATTGCATTTCCTCTTAAATAATCTTGAATTGGCATTCTTTTAGCATTTTCTCCTTGAATCTCAAGCACTTTCAATACTCCGTCTTTAGCTTTTATATATAATCCATCTTTAACATTAGATTCGATTACTGTTCCATTTTCTAACTTTTCTATATCTAGTTCAGAAGCATTATTTATACTATTCATATTATCAATAAATTGAACTTTCCAGAATTTTATTTTCTTACCATTCAAAAATGAATATGCTCCCATAATTGGATTTAATCCTCTTACTAAATTTTTTATTTCAATAGCAGTTTTGTTCTCCCAATCAATTTTGGCCATTTCTTTATTTAGCATTGGTGCCATTGTAAAATCATCACCTTGTTTTTCTCTTGGAGCTGTACCATTTTCAATTTGTTTTAATGTTTCTACTAACAATTTAGCACCTATTGTAGAAAGTCTTCCCCATAATTCTCCTGTTGTTTCATCTTCTCCAATCTCAACTTCTTCTTTTAATATCATATCACCAGTATCCATACCAAGTCCCATATACATCGTAGTTATACCTGTTATTTTTTCTCCATTTAATACAGCCCATTGAATTGGTGCTGCTCCTCTATATTTAGGCAATAGCGATCCATGTACATTTATACTACCTTTACTTGGAATATCCAATATTTCTTGCGGAAGTATTTTTCCATACGCTACAACGCAAATAACATCTGGATTTAATTTTTTTATTTCATTAATAAATTCTTCATTATTTCTTACTCTATCTGGTTGATAGATTTTTAAATTCTTTTCAATTGCAAATTCTTTAACAGGTGAAGCAATCATTTTCATTCCTCTACCTTTTGGTTTATCAGGATTTGTTACTACTGCTAATATTTCATGTCCTTCATTATATACCGCTTCTAAACTTTCCTTTGCAAAATCAGGTGTTCCCATAAACACTATTTTCATATTCTATCCCTCCGGTGTTATATATTCTAAAGTTCCTGGTATCATCTTTTCTACAAAAAGTTCCCCATTTAAATGGTCTACTTCATGGCAGATTGCTTGTGCAAATAAATCTTTTGCTTTTACCTTAACTCTTTTTCCATCTCTATCAGTATATTCTGCTGTAACTTCAGTTGGTCTAACAACTTTAGCAAATTGATTTGGAAAGCTTAAACATCCTTCTTCCATTTCTTCTGCACCTTTTGTTTTTAATATTACAGGATTTATCATTGCAACAGGTCCGATTTTCATCATACAAATCTATTACTAATACTCTTTTTAATATTCCAACTTGTACTGCTGCAAGTCCTACTCCGTTATATTTATGCATTGTATCAATCATATCATCAATTAATATTTGTATTTTTTCATCAATATTTTCTACTTCTCTTGATTTCTTTTTTAATATTTCGTCTCCTTCTTGTCTTATTTGTCTAATTGCCATTTTTATTACCTCCTTAATCTTATTACATATAATTCCATTACATCATACTATTTGGGTTAACGTCTATGTTTATTTTTGTATTTTTTAGATTTTTACTATAAAGTTCTCTTAAAAGTCTATTTAATATCGCATTAGATTTTTCATCTATATTACCTTTAACAATTATTCTCCATCTATATCTATTTTGAATTTTATCAACTGGACATGGCATTGGTCTATAAATATTAAATTCTTCTAAATCTAAAGCATTATTTAAATATTCATAAACATAGTTACTTACTTTTTTTATTTCTTGTTCATTTAAACTACTAAAGCCAATTAATATTATATCGCAAAATGGTGGATATTTCAACTGTTTTCGAATAGCTATTTCCGTTTCATAAAACATATCATAATTTTGTTTTTGACTACAAACTATACTAAAATTATCTGGAGTATAACTTTGTACAATTACTTTACCTTTTTTATTTTCTCTTCCTGCACGTCCTGCTACTTGTGTTAGTATTTGAAACGTTCTTTCATTTGCTCTATAATCATCAATATTTAATGAGCTATCTGCTGTAATTACACCTACAAGTGTTACATTGGGGAAATGATGTCCTTTTACAACCATCTGTGTCCCAATCAAAATATCAATATTCTCATCTCTAAATTTATTTAAAATCACTTCGTGTGAATTTTTCTTTGTTACTGTATCTACATCCATTCTAATTGTGGAAGCATTGGGAAATAATTTATTTATTTCTTGTTCTAATTTTTGTGTTCCAGTTCCAAAATATCTTATTTTATCACTTCCACACTCTGGGCAAACATTTACTACTTTTTCTTCATGCCCACAATAGTGGCATTTCAACACATTTCCAAATCTGTGATATGTTAAACTTATATTACAATTTGGACATTTTACAGTATATCCACATTCTCTGCACATTATAAATGTAGAATATCCTCTTCTATTCAAAAATAATATCGTCTGTAATTTATTTTTTAAATTTTGCTCAATACTATAATATAATTCCATACTTAGCATTGATCTATTCCCATTAGCAAGTTCCTGTTTTAAATCAATTATTTCCACATCTGGCAAGCTTGATTCATTTGCTCTTTTTGTTAATTTTAATAATTCTATTTTTTCTTTATTATCCTCATCTAAATTAGCTCTATAAAATGTATTTAAATCTGGAGTAGCACTGCCTAAAACTAGTGGACATTTATTAACTTTAGCTAATAATGAAGCTATTTCTTTTGCATTATATCTTGGTGTGGACTCTGATTTATACGAACTATCATGTTCCTCATCAATTATTATTACTCCTAAATTTTCTAATGGAGCAAATATTGCAGATCTTGCTCCTATTACTATTTTTATTTTCCCTTCTTTGATTTTTTTCCATTCATCATGTCTTTCACCAAGTGAAAGTTTGCTATGTAATACTGCAATTTCTTCTTTTCCAAATCTTGAAATAAATCTATCTAACATTTGTGGTGTAAGTGATATTTCAGGAACTAATACAATTGCTGTTCTTTCTTCTTCTATTACTTTTTTTATTAATTGTAAATATATTTCTGTTTTTCCTGAACCAGTTACACCATATAATAAAAATTCTTTATATTTATTTTTTATTATTGTATTTTCTATAGATTTATAAGCTTCTTCTTGTTCTTCTGTTAATTTCAAATTGTCAGTTTTTTCCAATTTCTTATGCTTTAATGGATCTCTTTGAATCGTTTTTTCAACAATTTCTAAATAGCCATTTTTAACAAGAGTGTTTACTACAGCTCGAGTTGTATCTGTTAACATTTCTATTTCAGGAATTGTGCATCCTTCATTATTTTTAACAAATTCAATTATTCTTTTTTGTTTATCAGATTTTATTTTACCTTTTTCTATTTCAAATTCTATCTCTTCTATATCTTTTTTTAAATAAACACTATTAATAGTTTTATCTTGTACTTTATTTTCTTTTCTTCCTGTTCCTGGTGTTAACATTAATTTTATACAATCCGAAACATTACAAAAATAATGTTTTGCCATCCATTTCGCAAGCTTTATTTGAAAATCACTTAAATTATCTTCTAATTTTGCAATATTTTTTACTTCATATTCTGATTTGTCTTTTATTCCTATAACATAAGCTTCTTCCAACTTTTTAGAGTTTCCAAATGGTACTAAAACTTTGCTTCCAACAATAACAAAATCTTTTAAGTCATTTGGAATATTATAATCAAATGTTCGATTTAATTTTTTTGCTGATCGATTTATTATTACTTCTGCTACCATCTTTCGACTCCTTCCGGAACAAAGTATATCATAAAAGCAAAAAAAAATCATCCTTATTGGATGATTTTCTTTTATTATTTTGCATAATCAATTACTCTTGTTTCTCTAATAATATTTACTTTTATTTGTCCTGGATAATCCATTTCATTTTCGATGCGTTTTGCAACATCTCTAGCAAGTACTGTCATTTTGTCATCTGTTATATGTTCTGGTTTTACGATAATTCTTACCTCACGCCCTGCTTGTATAGCAAATGATTTTTCAACACCTTCAAATGAATCAGCTATAGCTTCTAAGCTTTCTAATCTCTTAATATATGCTTCTAATGTTTCTCTTCTTGCTCCTGGTCTTGATGCTGATATTGCATCAGCAGCTTGTACTAGTACAGCTTCTAATGTTTCTGGTTCAACATCACCATGATGTGCTTCAACTGCATTTATAACTAATGGATTTTCTTTATATTTCTTAAGAATATCTACACCTATTTGTACGTGTGTACCTTCCATATCATGATCTAAGGCTTTTCCTATATCATGTAATAATCCAGCTCTTCTTGCTCTTTTAGCATCTAATCCTAGTTCTTCTGCCATTATTCTTGCTAAATTTGAAACTTCTATAGAATGATTTAAAACATTTTGTCCATAACTTGTTCTATATTTTAATTTTCCTAATAGTTTTATAACATCTGGATGAAGTCCTGTAACTCCAGTTTCCATTGCTGCTCTTTCACCTTCTGATTTTATTGTTTGTTCAACTTCTTCCTTAGCTTTTTCAACCATTTCTTCTATTTTTGATGGATGTATTCTTCCATCATCAATTAATTTTTCTAAAGCTATTTTAGCAACTTCTCTTCTTAATGGATCAAATCCTGATAATACGACTGCTTCAGGTGTATCATCTATTATTAAATCAACTCCTGTTAATGTTTCTAATGCCTTTATGTTTCTTCCTTCTCTACCTATTATTCTTCCTTTAATGTCATCACTTGGAAGTGCTACTATTGATACTGTAGTTTCTTGAGAATGATCAGCTGCACATTTTTGTATTGCGTAACTTAATACTTCTTTCGCATTTTTTGAAGCTTCCTCTTTTGCTTTTTGCTCCAAATCACGAATCATTACAGCTTTTTCACTTGTAATTTCTTCTTCCATTTTGTCTAATAATTGCTTTTTAGCTTCTTCTTGTGATAATTTTGCAATTTCTTGAAGTTTAACAATTTGTTCATCATGAACTTTTGCAACTTCTTCTTTTTGTTTTTCTAATTCTGTAAATTCTTGTTCTAATTCTTGTTCTCTTTTTTCAAAACTTTCAGAACGTCTTTCTAAGTTTTCTTCTTTTTGTATAAGTCTTGCTTCTTGTTTTTGAACTTCGCCTCTTCTTTCTTTAATCTCTTGATCTAAATCTTTTCTACTATTCATTATTTCTTCTTTTGCTTTAAAAATTTCTTCTTTTTTCAAATTTTCAGCTTCTATTTTAGCTAAATCAATTAATCTTTTAGCTTCATTTTCTGCACCTTGAATTTTAGATTCTGCAA
The DNA here is from genome assembly GCA_946545015.1 of uncultured Clostridium sp. Classification (GTDB taxonomy): domain Bacteria; phylum Bacillota; class Clostridia; order TANB77; family CAG-508; genus CAG-269. The sequence goes on along the minus strand of CAMNMV010000009.1, from coordinate 21,276 downwards.
TCTTTTTTCTGTAGGCCATACCTGCAAAAAATGCAATTGCAAATGAGATTAAGACAGCGACGATAATGGGTAAAAAGTCCATTATTATACACCTCTTTCTTATTTATTTTTCAATGTTCGAATAAATATATATCTATAAAAAATTATTAATATATTTTTCCTACCAACTTTATTTTATAATTATTATTGTAAACTGTCAAGGGCTTTAAGTACTTTTTTAAGAGCAATCATGAAAAAAAAGCGATTACAAATCGCCTTTTTAATAATTATAATTTATTATTTCATATTACTTTTCATTTTTAAATTATTTTTCCATGTAATTATCTACATTTTTGATAAATACTAATCTTTCAAAAATATCAACTAATCCATATAATACTATTATAAAACCAATACCTTCTAAAATAGCTCCACTATTTGCTAATATATAAATTCCCGCAATAAGTGTAAGTACTGATCCTATTACTGTTGCAAGCCATAATCTTGATTGGAAATCTTTCCAAACTGCTGCTGTTTGAAGATTCATTATTGCTGTATATAGCATCCATAATCCTATTATAATTCTAGATAATGTTAAAATTATTCCTGTTGCAAACATTATAACTATACCACCTAATATTGCTGCAGCACCAAGTCCCATTAAATAATTATCTTCTTTTCCTTGAGAAATATATTCTATAATTTTAAAAATTCCTATTGCAACAAATATTCCTCCTAAAATAATTGAAAGCATTGATACTATTGCACTTGCATTTGTCATAAGTAATATTCCAAAAACTACAAATATTACAGAAATTACTACATCTGTCCAACTTGCTCTTTTAAAGATTTTTTCAAACATTTTCATTACCTCTTTTCTTAACCTTATTTGTTGTTCTTTTATTTATTTTAATGTTTTCTTTGATGTTTTCCTTTTTTCTTAGTATTTTTCTTTTGTATCATTTCTTCATTTTCTTCTTTTTCTACTCTTTTTTCTTTTATCTCAATTTCTCTATTTCTATCTTTTCTATCTAATCTTGATTGTTTCACTATCTCTTCATACATTTTTGCTTTATCGTCTAATTCATATTTTTTATCATCTTCATCCTCATAATAATAATATGGTTTTCTTTTTTCGTCAGTTCCTTTATCTTTTTGCTGTATTTTCATTTTCTTCTTTTTAGATTTTACTTTAAAAAATGCTATTATTCCTATGAAAATTACTGCTGATAAACCTATAATAATCCACATTTTTATTTTGCTTTGATTATTACCATCATTTAAGTGATTATTTAATTCATCTTGTGATACTACATTTTTATTAATTGTAATTTGATATGTTAAAACTTCGTTTTCTTTAGCATTAGTAACTAATATAGTTATTACATTTTGTCCATTTATCAAATTATCATTTCCAACAATTTCAACGCTTGCACCATCTTGATTTGATTTAGCAATTACATCTAATGTTTTTTCGTCTCCTTCATAATTAACAGTATATTTATAAACATTTTTACTAAAAGCTGGTTCTAATTTTAAACCTTTTATTTCTAATTCGTCTAATCCAAAAGTAGCATCTAATGGAGCCTTCTTAGCTTCTTCTTCCCCATCTTTTAATCTTTTTATTGTTATTGTATATGTTTTAGTCGTTCCATCTTCTGCTGTAACTACAACTTTTGCAACATTATTACCTTCAGATAGCTTTACTTTTCCAGTTCCTGTTATACTTGCTTTTGAATCTTTTTTTGTTGCATATACTTCAACTTCTGTTACATTATTAGGTACAGAAGTTTCATATTCTGTTTTATTTTCTTTAAAGCCTGAAAAATCATTTGGTGTTATTCCTAAATTACTTAAAGTAGCAACACTAGATTTCACATTTTGTACTACTGTTTTTTTAGCTGAATTTGAATTAGAATTAGCATTAGAGCTAGAGTTATTGTTTGTAGTATTTGATACAGGTTTTGTTTCTTCTTTTTTCTCTGTATTTTCTTCAGTAGTATTGTTATTTGAATTATCTGTTCCAGTATTTGTATTTTCTGATGGTGTTATACTTTTTCCACCAGTTTCTGTATTTGTATTATTATCAATATTTTGCCCTTCTTCACCTGGTTCAGCATATACTGATACTGGTTTCATTATCAATATTATTGATAATAATATTGTAATTATATTTATTATTGAAAGTATTTTAAATTTTTTATTCATAAGTTTTATCTAATGTTTTTAACATTTTCTCCTTTTTTATTTCTTTACTTTTCACATTATAACATTATAATTCAAATTTTACTATATTTTTTATAAAAAAAGTTTAATATACAGAAACATTGATTTTTAAATATAATGATTGTCGTTTGTAAAATTATTATATATATTTATAAATTATCAAACTACTTTCATAACTAGTTCTCATAGAATCCTTTATCAAATTTGATTTTTTAACTAAAGTATGCTATAATTAATTTTACAGTAGCCAATACGGGTTACTAAATCTATATTATTTGGCAGGAGGATGCTAGTTATGAACAACCACATTATGAAAAAAATCAAGGACCTCAACCCTGGCGTCAAAATCAGAGAAATCGATTTTCTTGTGATGAAATCGATTATATCTGAGCAACCACTGGTTCTGCCAGAAGGTTACATGATTAATAAGGACGGTTTTTTGACACCTTGCTCAGGTGAACTTCCTATCAAGGTTGAGATAGTTTCGGATTGTGTATAACGGCTAATCCAAACACCCCAAGTGTAGTCATCGGAGATGCGATGCATCTCCGCTTGGCTTTTTTTTTACTTTTTTTATTTTTTACTCTTTTATTTTTACTTTTTACTCTTTCATTATTATTTTCTAATTATAATTTTTGTTTTTTATAAATAAATTCAAATTAGTTTTAATTAAATCATCTTGAAAAATTTTTTCATTTGGATTATTATGGATTTAATAATTATTTTTTTAAGTGAGGTAATATTTATGAAAAATGAAAAAAAGAATTCAAAAAACAAAGTATTAATAGCATTGCTAATCATAGCTTTAATAGCAATTGCTGTATTAGCATTTTTCCTATTTAAATCAGCCGATGAAAAAAATAAAGCAGAAGAAGAAGCTAATAAATTAAAAAATCAAAATGCTGCATCTGTTGAAAAACAAGATGACGAAGACGAAGATGAAAATACAAATACAAAATCTAACTCTACTAATTCAGATTCTTCTAAAAATTCTAATACATCAAAATCAAGTAAATCAGATTTCAACATTAAAGATTATGTAGGATTATGGTATGAAAATAAAAATTCTGTTGGGTCTACTAATGTAGGCATAGCTTTAGATGAAAATGATAAATTATTATTATCAGTTGGAATTTACAGACTAACTGCATGTGAACAATGTGATGCCAGTATATCAAATAATGTTATAACATTTACAACAGATAGTGATTTAAAAGGAACTATAACTTTAGAAAATAATAAAGCAACATTAAAATATTCTTTCGGTGATGCTAAAGATGAAAAAGTAGAATTTAATTATAAAGCAGAAAGAACTTCTACACAAATATTAGATGGACAAGATATATCAGGAAATTGGAAACCAGTATCAGCTACTGAAAACGGTTCTGAAATAGCTTTAAGTTCTATTTATGGTACAGGGCTTAGATATGGTGGTTATTTAAAACTTAATAAAGATAATACATATTCAAGAATAATTGGAATAACATCTTCAGAAGCAGAAAATGATTTAACAGGAACATATAAAATATATGGAAACAAAATAGTATTTACAACAAAAAATAAAAACAAAGAATCAGCAGTTTTTGAAAATGGAAGTATAAAATATGATTATGGAAATGGAATTAAAGTTACATTCCAACCTGAAAATTAATTATAATAACTAAAAACTTGTCAAATGAATTTTAACGAATATAAAAATTTATTTGACATATAATATAAACGATGCTATAATAATTATAGCTTAAGCAAATCATATGATGTCGTTAGATTTGCACCGAGATATGTACCCGCATATCTCTTTTTTTATGTTTTTAAGCATAAGAAAAGAGCGGTACCCAGCCGCTCTCAAAGATTATTCTTTGTTTATCTCTTGGTTTTCGCTGTTATTATTACTTAATAGCAATATAACAATTAATCGCCAGATTAGCTCATATGATGTCATACTTTATTGCACCTCCTTTCACAAAGTTTTCCTTTGCAGAAAAGGATGCTGCTATTATACATTCGTTCACTATATTTTACAATATTTTTCACATAACTTTCATATTTTAATATATTTATGAAAATAAAAAACTGCCGATTTTAAATTCGACAGTTTTTTTGGCTGGGCTGGCTAGATTCGAACTAGCGCATGCCAGAGTCAAAGTCTGGTGCCTTACCGCTTGGCTACAGCCCAATATTTAATTAAATGGGGTGGAAGATGGGACTCGAACCCACGGTCTCCAGTGCCACAAACTGGCGCGTTAACCAACTACGCTACATCCACCATTAATGTGTTCAGCTTAAGCACATTTATTATTTTACCCTATTCTTCCCCCATTTGTCAACTATTTTTTAAAATTTATTTATATTTTTTATTCACCTATTGTTGTTTGTGTACTATTTGGGTTTATTCCATAAGTTTTGTATAACCAATTTTGATAATCAAATGGTTGTAATGTTTTTGGTAATCCATAATCTACACCTTTTGTATCAACTTTTATAGATGTAATCTTAGGTGGATTTACTGGTGTACTAACTTCTGCTCCTGAATTTTCTTCTGAACCTTCTGGTGCTTTTACTTCTGTTGCTTCAATATTATGAACAACATCCATTCCTTCAATTACTTTTCCAAATGGTGTGTATAAACCATTTAATGCATTTGTTGTTTCATTATTAGCTGTTACTATAAAGAATTGTGAGCATCCTGAATTATAAGATGCTTCTTTTAATGATGGTGAATATTGTGAATAATCAGATCTTGCCATTGCAAGAGTTCCTTCTTCCATATTAACTTTATTGTTTACTTTGTTTGCAATAAATTCACCTTTTATTGTATATTCTCTATCTTCTTCTCCATCTTTCAAATCTCTTAAATTACTTATTTTAGCTGATCCAGTTCCATTTCCTTTAGGATCTCCACCTTGAATCATAAAATCCTTTACTATTCTGTGGAAAGTTAATCCATTATAAAATCCTCTATTTGCAAGTGTTATAAAATTAGCAACTGTTTCTGGCGCTTGATCTGGATATAATTCTATTTTTACAGTTCCATAATTTTCTACTTCCATTGTGACAATAGGATTTTCTGTTTTGTTTGTTGCTTTTTGTACATATCCAACTACAACTACTCCTATAAGTACTAATAAAATAATTAATGCAACTATCCATACTATTTTTTTACTTGTTTCACTCATTTGTTTTTCTCCTTTACTTTTTTCTTCTATTTTTAATAATTAAAACATAACATTATCAAAAACAAATTGTTCTTGCATCCTTGTTAATGATTGTTTAATTGTACGAGCTCTAACTTCACCAATTCCTTCAACATCATCTAAGTTTTCTATATCAGCTGCTAATATATGTTGGAATGATTTGAATGATGAAACTAAATTTTCCACTATGTTATTTGGCATTCTTGGTATTTTATTTAAAATCCTATACCCTCTAGTATAAACTCCTATCTCGTCATAATTATCAAAATTATCATACCCTAATATTTTAGCAATAAAATTTTCATTATTCAAGTCTTCATATGATAATTCTGAAAGATTTTTTAAAATATCTTCAGCAGTAATTTTCTTTCTCTTTTTAACCATATAATCCTTGATTATAAATAATTCCTCGTTTTCTATATCACCTAAAAGTTCCTCTAATTGCATCCTAACAAGTCTTCCGTCGCTTCCAAGTTCAGCAATATTTTTTTCTATTTCTTCTGCTATCCTCATAACCATTTCTGCTCTTTGAAGTACTGTAATTACATTTTGAAGAGTAACTATATCATTAAATTCATATTCATTTAATATATTTAATTTATTATCAAATACTTTTTTATATCTTTCCAATGTTTGAATAGCTTGATTAGCTTTATTTAAAACTGTATTTGTATCTTCTAATATATATCTATCATTTCCCTTAAAAATTGTAATTATATTTCTTCTTTGTGAAATACTTATTACAAGTTCTCCTGTTTGTTTTGCAGTTCTTTCTGCTGTTCTATGTCTTGTTCCGGTTTCTAATGTAGCAATTTGATGTGATGGAATTAGTTGAGCATTTGCAAAAAGTATTTTCTTAAAATCTCCACTTAGAACTATGGCTCCATCCATTTTAGCTAATTCATATAATTTGGATGAAGTATATTCTTCGTTTATTGTAAATCCTCCATCAACTATTTCTTTTAAAATTTCACTATTATCTGTAATTAATAATAATGCTCCAGTTTTTGCTCTTAGTATACTTTCTAGACCTTCTCTGATTGGCGTTCCTGGTGCTATTAACTTAAGTATTTTTGATAATGCATTCTCTGTATTTCTTTCCACTTTCATGCCCCTCTCTTCTTACTTTAAGCCCACTTTCTTCATAGCTTCATTTACGTCTTTGACCCCTATTATATCTAATTTAAATTTATCTTTCAATACTTTTTTATTACTTTCTGGAATTATACATGTTTTAAATCCAAGTTTTTCCGCTTCCCTCAATCTTTTTTCTATAAAATTAATTCTTCTTACTTCTCCTGTTAATCCAACTTCTCCCATTATTACCATATCCTTTGGAATTGGAACATTCTTAAAACTTGAACTTGCACTCATTACAACCCCCAAATCCATTGACGGTTCACTTATTTTTAATCCACCTGCTACATTTAAATAAACATCTTGACTTCCTAAATTCAATCCTGCCTTCTTTTCTAAGACAGCTATAAGCAATGCTAATCTATTATAGTCTACCCCATTAGCAGTCCTTTTGGGAAATCCAAAAACACTTTGTGTAGTTAAACTTTGAACTTCTATAAGCATAGGTCTTGTTCCTTCCATACAACAAATTATGCATGATCCTGCTGGATTTTCGTCATTTTCTGAAATCAATATATCTGATGGATTTAAAATTTCACACATTCCCTCTTCTTTCATCTCAAACATACCAATTTCATTTGTTGATCCAAATCTATTTTTAACTCCACGTAAAATTCTATATGAGAAATATCTTTCACCTTCTAAATATAGAACAGTATCTACCATATGTTCTAACACTCTTGGTCCTGCTATATTTCCATCTTTTGTTACATGTCCTATTATTATTGTTGTTATATTGTTTTGTTTACAAATTCTCATAATTTGAGCTGTTATTTCTCTTACTTGACTCACACTTCCAGGTGCTGCAGTAATCTCATCTGAATACATTGTTTGAACAGAATCTATTATAACTAATTTAGGGTTTATTTCTGCAATTGCTTGATTTACAATATCAATGTCAGTTTCTCCTAAAAATAATATATCATCATTATTTATCCCTAATCTATCTGCTCTTAATTTTATTTGTTCAGCCGATTCTTCTCCTGATACATATAAAACTTTTCCTTCGCCTTTTACTTTATCACATAATTGCAATATAAGTGTTGATTTTCCAATTCCTGGTTCGCCACCAAGTAAAGTTAAAGACCCCTTTACTAAGCCTCCACCTAATACTCTATCGAGTTCTGAAAAACCTGTAGATATTCTTATAGTATCTTTGGCTTCATATGTACTTAATTTTTGTGGAATATTACTTGATTTTTCTTTTTTTATTGAAGTGTTTTTTGTTTCAACAATCTTTTGTTCAAAAAAGCTATTCCAGCTTCCACATGCAGGACATTTTCCAAGCCATTTTGATGATTCATTTCCACATTCATTACATACAAATACTGTTTTTGATTTTGCCATTTGCATTTTCCTTTCGATATTCATTCTATTTATTTTTCCAAATCAAAAAAAGTATAGCACAATTTTATAAATATTGCTATACTTTTTGTTTAGTTACCCCTTAAAATTTTACTAGTGATTAAGCATTTCTTTTTCCAAATGTAATTTCTTTAAATAAAAAGTCATGGATTTTTTGCCATGTAATTTCTTGATGTAAAAATTCATTAATTTCATTTTCAATTTTTTGTTGGCGTGGTGTAAGTTCTACTTTTATTTCTTTTAAACATACTGCTTTAAAACTATTCCAAAATCCTGTTTTTACTGGTAAATTTTTTCCAGCATTTTCAAAATTTTGAGCCCCTACACTTCCTTGATTTTCTGTTCCGAATTCAACTCCTCCGAATACTCCACTTACTTCATTTATATCTGCCATGTATATTTCCTCCTTTGTATAATATATTATCTGTTATCATATTTATACTATATTAACAAATATTTATCAATAGATTTTCAGTTAAGTTTTAATTACAATTATATTACTTTTTTGTTACATTTGCATTTTGGCATATATTTGTGCCTCTTCAAGTTTTTCACAAACGACATCAATTATTTTATTTTCTAAATTTTTTTCAGAGTTACAATATACTAAAATATAATTTTGTGTATGCCCTTTATACAAACCAGTTTTTTCTTCTTCAAATAAAACTTGGACTTTTTTTCCTATATAACTTTCATTATATTCTTTTTCATTTTTATTAGATAATTCTATTAATCTTCTACTTCTTTCTTCTTTTATACTTCCATCTATTTGATTTTTATTTCTTGCAGCCGGCGTCCCTTTTCTTGGAGAATATTTAAAAATATGCATTTTATAAAATTTAATTTTGCTTAAAAATTCATATGTTTTTTCAAATTCTTCTTCTGTCTCTTCTGGGAAACCAACAATTATGTCTGTCGTTAGAATTACATCATCATATTTTTTTCTAATTAGATTTACTATTTCTTCAAATTGTTTTGTTGTATAAATTCTATTCATTCTTTTTAAAGTTTCATCACATCCACTTTGAAGTGATAAATGAAAATGATGACAGATTTTGTCTAATTTAGTTAATCTATTCATAAATTCTTCTGTTATAAGAGTTGGTTCTAATGATCCTAATCTTATTCTTTTAATTTTTTCTATTTTATTTATATCTTCCAATAAATCTATTAATCTATAATTTTCTTCAAAATCTTTTCCATATGATGCAATATGTATTCCTGTAATTACTACTTCTTTTATATCTTCTTCAGCTATCTTTTTTATTTCTGATAATATGTTTTCCTTTTTTCTACTCCTTACTTTTCCTCTTGCATATGGAATTATACAATAACTACAAAACCTATCACATCCATCTTGGATTTTTATTACAGCTCTTGTTTTTTCTGTAAATGTTACATCTCCAAAATCCACAAATTCTTTTGTTCTCATTACATCATCAATATTTTCTACTTTCTTTTTATCTTTATTATTTATAAATTCTTCAACAAATTCTACTATTTTACTTTTTTCATTATTTCCTAGAACAATATCTATTTCTTCCATATCTTCTAGTTCTTTTCTTGCTACTTGTACATAACAACCGCACGCAACAATTATTGCATCTTTATTTAATTCTCTAACTCTTCTTAACATTTGTCTCGATTTTCTATCTGACATGTTTGTAACCGTACAAGTATTTACAACATATATATCTGCTTTTTCTTCTTTTTCTACTAATTCATATCCTTTTTTTAAAAATTCTTCACACATTGCATTAGTTTCATATTGATTTACTTTACATCCTAATGTTATAAATGCTACTTTTTTCATATTACTTTCCCTTCTATTTTAAATCGCCGTCAATTCTATTGCCGGCGATCTTCTTTATCTTATAATTATTTTATTATTTATATATTGAACTATTTTTAATAATTCAAAATTTTATCTTTTAACTTTTCCTTCTAATACATCTAAATTATCTAATGCTTTTCCTGTCCCTAATGCTACACATGATACTGAATCTTGTGCAATCATTACATTTATTCCTGTCTTTTCTTGTAATAATTTATCTAATCCATCTACTAAGCATCCTCCACCTGTCATATAGATTCCCTTATCACTTATATCAGCCGCTAATTCTGGTGGTGTTTTTTCTAACACACTATGAACTGCATCAACTATCATCATAGCTGGTTCTAATAATGCGTCTAACATTTCACTTGAATGAACAGTAATTGTTTTTGGTAATCCTGTTATTAAATCTCTTCCTCTAATATCCATTTCTGTATCTTGGATTTTAGGATAAACACATCCAACATTTACTTTTAAATCTTCTGCAGTTCTTTCACCAATCATCATATTATATTTTTTCTTTACATATTTTACTATATATTCATCAAATTTATCACCAGCAACTTTTAATGATGTACTTACAACTGTTCCACCTAATGATATTACTGCTATATCAGTTGTTCCACCACCAATATCAACTACCATATTCCCAGATGGTTTTGCTATATCAAGTCCTGCACCAATTGCTGCTGCTAATGGTTCTTCAATTAGATATACTTTTCTAGCTCCAGCTTGTGTTGCAGCATCTATTACCGCTTTTTTCTCAACTTCTGTTACTTGTGATGGTATACAAATCATTATTCTTGGAGAAAATATAAATTTACCACATACTTTGTTTATAAAGTATTTTAACATTTTTTCAGTTACTGTATAGTTTGATATTACACCTTCTCTTAAAGGTCTTGTTGCAACTATATTTCCAGGAGTTCTTCCTAACATTCTTCTAGCTTCTTGTCCAACAGCTAAAACTTCTCCTGTAGTACTATCTACAGCAACTACAGATGGTTCTCTTAAAACTATCCCTTTTCCTTTAACATATGCTATTACTGTTGCTGTTCCTAAATCAATTCCTATGTCTTGCCCAAAATCAAACTTAAACATATAACCTCTTCTCCTTTATTATAGCAATTTCTTATTCAAAGCTTTTTATTACAATTCCTTTTCAGTTGTATTGCAATTATATTACACTTTCTTATTTTTATCAATAGTTTATTTAAAATTTATAGTTTTCCTTTTAGTATTTTATTATTTTTAATATATTTCATTTATTTTAAACACTACATCATATATCTCTATTTCGTTTTGCTTGACCTAATAGCATTTTTAGAATATAATATTAACATAAAAATTAAGATTAACTGAAACGAGGTTTGATTATGTCTGATTTTGATTTTAAATCAAATAATGAAATAGATACAAAAAATTTTGCAAAAAAATTAGCTAGTAAACTACAAATTGGAGATATCATTGTTTTATCTGGTGAATTAGGATCTGGTAAAACTAAGTTTACAGAAGGACTCTTGGAATATTTCAATTTACAAGATGAAATATCTAGTCCTACTTTTACAATAGTTAATGAATATCATTCCAATAACATTCCAATCTATCATTTTGATGTTTATAGATTAGAAGATGAAGATGAGTTTTTAGCAATTGGTGGAGAAGAATATTTTAACAAAGGTATTTGCATTATTGAATGGGGCGAAATGATTGAAAATATTTTACCTAATGAATATATAAAAATATCTTTCTCTAAAGATCTCGAAAATGAAAATTCTAGAAATTTACATATACAAACTTTTAGTAAAAAATTTGATAAATATTTTATGGAGGAATAATAATGAAATTATTAGCAATAGAAACTTCTAGTAAACTTTGTGGTGTAAGTATTATCGAAGATAAAAATGTAATTGATACATTAGAAAAGGATAATGGATTAACTCATTCTGAATCTTTAATGCCTTTAATTTCTAATATACTAGAAAAAAATAATTTTAAAGTTTCAGATTTTGATGGTTTCATTTGTGATATAGGTCCTGGATCTTTTACAGGAATACGAATTGGAGTAGCAACTGTTAAAGCTTTTGTAGATTCATCGTTAAATACTACATCTACAGGTGTTAGTTCATTAGAAGCATTAGCATATAATTCTAACAAAGATGGACTAATCTGCTCTATTATTGATGCAAATAATGATAATTGTTATTTTGCTTTATATAAACTAGAAAACAAAACATATAAAGAAATAATAGAACCAATCGCCTCTACTTATTCTGAAATGCTTAATAAACTATCTACATATTCTGATACTAACATTACATTTGTAGGAGACGGAGCTACATACTACAAAAATAATATTATAGATAATTTTTCAAAAGCAAAATTCTTATCAGAAAATGATAATGTTATAAATACATCAAAACTTGCACTTGCTGGTTTTTATAAAATATCATCTAATACCACATTAGATTTATCCCCTATGTATTTAAAAAAACCTCAAGCCCAAAGACAACTTGAAGAAAAAGAAAAAAACAAGAATGCAAACAATTAATTAAGTAAAGGATTATTAGATTTATGGAAATTGTAATTGAAAAAATGTCAACCTATGATTTAGAAAATATAAAGGACATACTTAATTTAGAATTTGATGATTTCTGGAATTATAATATTTTAAAACAAGAATTGTTAAATGAAAATTCTATTTATTTAGTGGCAAAGAATTCTGAAGGTTTAATATTAGGTTTTTCAGGTGTTCAATTTATTTTAGATGAAGCTGATATAACAAATATTGTAACTAGAAAATCTTTTAGAAATAAAGGTATTGGCTCAAAACTTTTAGAAAATTTAATTATAGCTTCTAAAGAAAAAAATATGTCTAGTATAACTTTAGAAGTAAATGAAAATAACATATACGCTATATCTCTATACAAAAAATTCAATTTTGAGACTACTGGACTTAGAAAAAAATATTATAATGGAACTGATAATGCAATTATTATGACATTAAAAATTTAGATATATAGCAAGAGCAAAATTTTAAAAAATGTTACCAATTATTAATACTTGGTAACATTTTTTATTAAATTTATTTTTAATATTCTTCTACACTTAGTTCAGGATATATAAATTCTTTTCCATTTTCAGTAAATACTCCTGTTGGAAAATGATCATTATCAAAAACATTAGAACCTTTTAAGAAATATTTGTATTGGATTTCGTTTGAAGTTCCTCCACCTATTATAATTGGATCATCCCATGTAACATCAACCGCATACCAATTTTCATCTATTTTTACATAATTCCAAGCATGATTTTCACTTTCTCCTCTTGAATTTGTTCCCTTACCAATTACTAATGTTGATTCTATATTTAAACCATTTAACAAATATTTAAATGCTTTTGCATATCCTTCACATACGCATTTATGATTTACTAAAGCTCCATATATATCATAAGTATGTGATTCTCCAGCTCCTGAATCATAATCAAGATTTGATACTAAATAATCGTGGACCATTTTTACATCTTTATATGTATCTCCTGTTTTATTACTCAAAATTTCATTTCTTGCATTTTGTATTTCTTGTAATGCTTCTTCCACTTCTTCTTTAGAACTATAAGCATCTATCAAATAATTTTCATTATCTCCAGAATCTATGTATACATTATAAGTCTTCTGGTTTCCTCTTGTTATTTTTTCAATATTCAAATACATTTTTCCTGGACTTAAGAAAAATGTTTCTGGATTATCATAAGTATATGCTTCTATTGCTGATTGATAATAATTACCTAATTCATCTTGTCCCTCATCTTTTGATAAAATATCATAGAAGCTATTTCCAAATTCTAATTTATATGTTCCACTTTTTATATTATTGTAATTTTTTTCAAACTCTTTATATATTTTTTTTGAATAAGAATTTAATTGTTTATAAAAATATTTTTTAGGACTTATATTTTCCACATCATTTTCTTCATTATTACTTTTTTCATTATTATTATTATTTTCATTAGTTGCTGATAATGGATTACTATCATTATCAGTTTTAATTTCATTATCATCTTCTTGTTTAGAAATTTTTGAAATATCATCATCATTATCAAAAAATTCTTTTTCTTCTTCTGCTGATATATCATCAGAACTTGTTTCTATAAAATTATCTTTTATTTCATCCCAAACAATTGCACCTAACAATATGAAAGCTATAATTATTCCTATAGTAATAAAACACATTATTATTGAAGTAAATTTGTTTTTCATACTAATCTCCTTTGCAATTTAATTATAACATCTTTTTATTTTAAAAACTAGTATATTTTATTTAAATTTTATTAATAATAAAACAAGTGAAGGTGAACTTTTATGAATTTTAAAACTTTGATAAATTCTATATTTACTTATACACCAAAACAAAATTATGAATTTGAAATGTTAGAATCTGATTCTAATATAAATAATAGCAATAATAATACAGATACTAATTCTGATACTGTTGATAAATTAACTTTTCCTCCTACAAAATCAATATATTCTGACATTAATTCAAATATTGAATATATACAAACTAGTTACAACACTTTAATAAATAGTGATATCATACTTAGAAAATTTTGTATAAGTATAAAAAATAAAAAATATAATGCATTTTTGTTTTATATAGATGGAATGATTGATTCAAATATATTAAATGATTTTATCTTAAAACCTTTAATGCTGCTTGAGCACAATAACAATCATAAATCAAAAATAATATCTGAATCAATGACAAATAATAATATAAAAATAAGAAAAATCAGAAAAAATAATGCACAAAAAAATAATACAAACAATGAAAATAATTTTGATTTATCACAATATTTATTTAATTATCTAATCCCTCAAAACAATATTAAAATTTCAAATAATTTTGAAAAAATTTTTTCAGGAGTAAATTCTGGAAATTGCGCTCTATTTGTAGATACTTTAGATTCTGCTTTTGATATTGATATAAAAGGATTTAAACAAAGAAGTATTGATTCTCCTAATAATGAAATTGTTGTAAAAGGATCTCAAGAAAGTTTTGTTGAAAATATAAGAACAAATACTTCTATCATTAGGAGAATTGTAAATAATAAAAATCTAATAATTGAAAACATTGATATAGGTAAAATTAGTCAAACTAAATGTGGAATTTGCTATATGAATAACATTGCAAATTCAGATTTAGTTGCTGAAGTAAAATATAGATTGAATAATCTAGGAATTGACTCTTTAATATCTTCTGGAGAATTAGAGCAATTAATTTCTGATGAAAATGAACTTCGGAATTCCAGAAACAATATCTACTGAAAGGCCTGATAAAGCTTGTGAATTTTTACTTCAAGGTAGAGTTATTATTATTGTTAATGGTTCTCCTTATGTAATAATACTCCCTGCTACTTTATCAGACTTTATGACATCTCCTGAAGATATTAACCTAAAAACAAACTTTGCAAATTTTTTACGACTTCTTAGATTTTTAGGAGCTTTTTTTACTTTATTGCTTCCTGGATTATATATTGCAATTACAAGCTTCCATCAAGAAATATTGCCAACCGAATTATTATTTTCAATACTTGCATCACGTGAAAATGTACCATTTCCTATTATATTCGAAATTTTAATTATGGAAATTTCTTTTGAATTAATTCGTGAAGCTGGATTAAGAGTACCATCTCCTGTAGGACCCACTATTGGAATTGTTGGAGCCTTGGTTTTAGGTCAAGCTGCTGTTAGTGCTGATATTGTTAGTCCTATATTAATAATAATCGTTGCAATAACAGGTATTTCATCATTTACAATTCCCGATTTTACATTTGGATTTCATCTAAGATATTTTAGATTTTTATTTATTTTACTTGGATATATGGCAGGATTTTTGGGAATAGGAATTGGAATATATATTTATATTTCAATTTTGTGTAGTTTAAAATCGTTTGGAATACCTTTTACAGTTCCTTTTGCACCAAAAGTAAATTCTAAAGGTAATAACTATTTTCTTTCACCTATTTGGAAAAGAGAATATAGAGCAAGCTATATTTTTCCAAAAAAAATTAAATCTCAAGAAAAAATATCTATGAAATGGAAATATAATAATGGAGGTAATAAATAATGTCAAATTCAAAAATTGGTACTACAGAAGCCATATTAATAATATTAACAGTAATTTTTGCTCATTCTATATTATCTCTTCCAAGAAATATCATTACAACAACCTCTTCTGCTACATTATTAAATATAATTTTTATAACCATCATTACTATTACATTGGTACTAGTAATTAATTGTTTACTTAAAAAATTTGGCACATTTGACATTATTGATATTTCTGAATATTTAGGTGGTAAAACTTTAAAAAATATTATTGGATTTATTTTTATTGCACATTTTATTATTTGTTCTAGTATATTACTTAGGAATTTTTGTGAGAATTTAGGTTTTGTCTATTTCCAGATGACTGATGTTATCTTTATTATTTTGCTTTTTATAATAGGAATCTGTATTTGTAATAATTTAGGATTTAATGTAACAATAAAATCTAATTTAATAGTTTTACCCTTTGCAATTATTAGTGTTTTAATAATCTTTATTGCAAATTTAAAAAATTTTGATACACAAAAAATATTTCCTATATTAGGTGAAGGAGTTTCAACCACATTCGGATTAGGTCTAAAAAATATAGTTGCATTTGGTGGAATCGCTTTTTTATATTTTCTTCCTCCTTATCTAAAAAAAAGAGAAGAATTTAAAAAAATAGCTCTAATATCAGTAGCTATAACAGGAATTTATTTAATATTATGTGTTACAACAATATTACTTATGTTTCCAGCATTTTATAGCACAAATGAAATTATGCCTTTATATTCAGCTGCTAGATATATTTCATTCGGAACTTTTTTACAAAGACTAGAATCAATTTTTATGCTAATTTGGATTATCAGTTTTACAAGCTATCTATCAATAACTTGTAAATTTTCTGTTAATATTTTTCAAAAATTAACTAAAACTAAGAATTCAACAATCATTACTATTTTATTTTCGTTATTAATACTTGGGATTAGTTTACTACCTAAAAACTTAGCAATATCAACATTTTTAGAAAATAATATTTATACTTATTTAACACTTGGTATTGTATTCTTCCTTGGAATTACAACATTAATAATAGCTAATATTAAGAAAAGAATTGAAAGTAGGTGATTTTTATTAGTACATTTTTCAAAAAAATATTAACTTTCGTAGTAATAATACTTTTCTTAGTTTCATTCTCATCATCTTATAATGCTTTAAGTATTGAAAAATTAGCTTATGTCGTAGCAATCGGAATTGATGTTTCTGATAAAAACCAATATTCATTTAGCTTTCAATTTACAAATATAACTTCTAATACTGAATCCGGTACTTCTGAAAAAAGTCCATCTATAGTTAATAGTGTTGATGCTTCTTCAATTGGTTCTGCTATAAATCTAATGAATACTTATATAGGTAAAAAGTTAAATTTATCACATTGTAAAGTAATTGTATTTTCAGAACAAGTTGCTAACGAAGGAATTTCTAACCATATTTATACTTTAATGAATGATTCCCAAATAAGACCATCAGCAAATATCGTAGTTAGCAAATGTAATGCAAAATATTATATTGAAAATTCAAAACCTATTTTAGAAAATTTAATTACAAAATATTATGATATCTTTCCTAGTTCAAGTGATTATACAGCATATACTGTAAATGCAACAATTGGTGATTTTTTAAACACATTAGAATGTAAAACTTGTAATCCTGTTGCAATACTTGGTGGGATGAATACAGAAGATTTAAAAAGCTTAACTGACTTAACTCAAATTGAAGATTCTAGTAATAAATCAAATGAATCCACAATATCTGGAAAACGTGGAGCTGAAAATATAGGTCTTGCTGTTTTTAAAAATGATAAATTAGTTGGTGAATTAGATGCTTTAAACTGTCTTTCTTATTTAAATATGAGTAATAAAGTAAATTCATTTTTTGTAAGCATTCCAGATCCATTAAATCAAAATTCATATATAGATTTATATTTATCACATACACATTTAAATGATATTAGTATTGATACCTCTAATAGTTCTCCTTATATAAAAGTAAAATTATCTTATACAGCTAAAATATATTCTATGGGTGATAATTCCAAATATTTAGATGATAAAGTATTAGAAGAAATTTCTAAATCTTGTAATAGCTATTTAGAAAGTACATTTTCTAATTATTTATATAAAACTTCAAAAGAATTCAAATCAGATATTAATGAATTTGGAAAATATGCTCTTTATAAATTTTTAACAACTCAAGATTTTCAAAATTATAATTGGAACGAAAATTACAAAAATGCATTTTTTGATGTTGAAGTTGATACTTGCGTAAAATCAAGCATGTCACTTACTGAAACTTAAAGGAGATTATTAATTATGTTTAATATTTTTCATAATACAATTTTTCTATTATTCACATTATTTATAGGAGTCAAATCAATAGCCTATGCTATATATGAAATAAAAAAAGAAAGTAATAAATCAGGTGGTATAACCCTTATTACTTTCTCTATTCTTACACTCATATTTGTAAACATAGTTGTATTTTCTAGATAAAATTAACTTATAATTTAAATTCATTTGGTGTCTCTCTTTTTATTTGATTAATGTATCCATGATTCTTGAAATACAAATTGTAAAATTAAATTGTCTTGATATAAATCATTTATCAAATCATCTTTTGGTTTTATAATTTCTTCAATTCTTGATGTAGCTGTTTCTTGAATCTCTTTTAAATGACCATTTTCTCAATACTATTATTAAAACTAAAAAAATATTACAAAAAAATAAATACACTTTAACTAATTTAAAGTGTATTTACTTTATAATTACTTCTTATGCTACTTGCATTTACTATATTTCTTTTATTATAAAAAAATAAAAAGTGTTTATTTTTAAAATGGACCCAATGTCAAGTACAATTTAAAAAATGTTCATTTCATATTACTCTTTTTTATTTATTATTTCAAATAATTTTCTGGATCTTGTTCTATTCCATTTTCTAAAATTTCTAAATGTAAATGAGGACCTGTAGAATTACCTGTATTTCCTACTTTTGCAATAATATCTCCAGCATTAACCTTATCTCCTATTTTTTTTGTAATTTCAGAACATGTTCCATATATTACTTCTATATTATTATATTTTATAGTTATGAATTTACCAATTTTTGAATCATAACCAACATTTATAACATCACCATTATTGATTGAATATATTAAGTCTCCTTCTTGGGCAATGACGTTTATACCTTTATTAGATTTCATTATAATTGTATCTTTATCTAGAGGATTTTTTATGAAAAGATCAGAAGTACTTTGTTTATTATTATCTATAGCACTTAGTTTAATTTCTTGATTTTTCTTTTCTTTTATTTCACTTATTTTTTCGTTTAAAGATATTGCATCTACTATTTCTTTTGTTGAAATATTTGCCTTTTCTCCAATTTTTATATCAACATCATATGAAACATCATCAGATATATCATCTAATTTTAATGTTGTTTCAATAGATATTTTTGAAGGATCATTTAACTCTTGAGCTATGTTATAAGTTTTAGAAACAATATTAACTTCTTTTCCATTACTATTTTTAATAATATACTCTAATTTTTGAATATTATTTTCTTTGTTTTTGTCAAAATTATCTTGAAAAGCAGTAAGTGTAATATAATTACCTAATGATGATTTATTAATTGATTCAATATTAACTGAAACGTTTTCTATATTTTTTACTTTATCTACTTTAATATATTCTGATTTAGTTTTACCTTCTATATTAAAAGATAATTCTGTTTTTTCATTTGAAATTATTTCATTAGTATTTTTATCGTACATATTTGAAAATTCAAGTTTACAGTTAACTTTATTTGAATCTTTAAATATTTCATCTAAAAATCCATCTCCAGCTAGATTTGGATCTTTTATAGATATATATTTGAATAATTTTATTGATCCATCTTCTGATATATTAGAAGCTGAGCTTTGTGATAATTTAAGTCCTGTTATAGTGCTTCCTATAAAATCATTTCCTTCTAAAGTTAATTTTTCTATTTCAAAATCAATATTTGTATTATTCTTTTCTATTAATTTAACATCCATTTCTAATATAATACAAGAACTATCACAAGCTACTGATACAAGATTTGCTTCAAAATCTTTTGTTTGAATTGTTCCTCTAACATCTTGTTTTTTATTATCATATTGTTCGCCTATATTGATTCCAATTTTCTTTAATATTTCAGTATTCCCTGTTATTCCAACATATGCTCCAACACTTCCTGCTGTTAATAATAATCCTGCTGCAATTCCAATTCCTATTTTCTTAAATATTACAAAATTATTTTCTTTTTTAGTTTTCATATTGTCTAATTTCTCCTTTTTAAATTGGGAAATAGCGATTTTATTCTTGGTTTTTTCTAAAATTCTATTAATTTCATATTCATCCATTGCAATCACCATCCCTTTCTTTTAATAGTTTACTTAATTTTTTTCTGGTTCTGTTTAATTTCATTTTTATTTTAGATTCTGAAAAATTTAATAGTTTAGATATTTCTTTTATTTTTCTGTTTTCAAAGTAGTACATTGAAAATACTTTCTGATCTTCTTTTTTTGATTTATTTAGTTCATTTAGTAATGCATCATATTGCTCTTCTAAAGAGGAATATAATGTTATATTTTCACTAATAATAAACTTTTCATCCAAATCATCTATATTTTCATATTCTTTAATATCTCTATATTTCTTTTTTATTAAATTTTTAGTTATGCCAGCTATATATGAAGACATTTTATTGTTTATATTTAATTTATCTTGATTATTCCATAATGTTACAAATACATCTGATATAATTTCTTCTATATCTTCTTGACTCATTTTTGTTTTGTTTTTTATTATTGTTTGTACATAGTTAGAATAATCTTTTACGATGTCTTCAATATTTAGCTGATTATTTTCTATATATTCGTATATTTTTTCTTTTTTCAACTTAGATTCGAATCTCCTTTAAAAACGTTTTCATTTATACATTACCATAAATTTAAAAAAAGTCACACTTTTTTTAATAAATTTGTAAATTTTGATTATTATATAATATAAAAGATTATCTAATAAATAGATATTCTTTATAATTTACTTTATTTAAAAGATTTTATATTTTTTCTAATAATTCTTTCTTTTCCATAATTTTTACCTCCAGATTTTTTTATTTTTAAGTTCAAAAAAAGATGAACTTTTAAATTCATCTTCTAAATATTTGAAAATTTATGATTTTGACTAAATTGTTTGTAGGAAGAAACCTTTGTTATTACTAGATTTTATAAATTCATCATAACAGAATATGGTTGTAATTACTAATGCTATTAATGTTATACCTTTGTTTCACTTTTTAAACATCTTTAGTTTGAGCTTCTTTCATTTTTTTATTCCTTTTCTTTCGTTTTTTATATTTAAATT
>CAMNMV010000008.1 GCA_946545015.1 uncultured Clostridium sp. | reverse complement strand
TTCGTGCGTAACGAACGATTTGTATTATACACTATGTTGTTAACCTTGTCAACACTTTTTTTAAAATTTTTTTAAAAAGTTTTTTTGACCATTTTTATGGCAAAATAAAAAACTAGTAATGACGTGTTCTTTGCTTTTTGTTTTTAATTCTTACTAATTCTTTTGCTACTTTTATTAAAATTTTCTTGTGTTTCATCGGCTAATTGTTATATTAACATATGTGTCGATTTTTGTCAACACTTTTTTCTATTTTTTTTAATTTTTTTTATATTATTTTTTCTAATGCAATTTATTATGTCTTTTTAATATATTTTTTACATCTCTACAAGTATTAAATCATCACTTATGCATTTGATTTTTTGCCATGGAATTACTATATCATTATTCTGATTAAAGAAGCTCATTAGTTTATTACTTCCTGGTACAATAATTGAAGTTATTTTTCCTGATTCTAAATCTGCACATACATCTTGCACATGCCCAAGCCTTTTTCCATCTGTTATATTTATAACTTCTTTATGTTTAAAATCCATTCCTTTATCCATTTCAATCCTCCTTATTTTTTTCTTCCTATTATATATATGCAAGAAATATAAAAAAAGAAATCTATTATCAGATTTCTTTTCTTATATTAAAAATACAACATATTATTGTTGATCAGGAAGCATTTCTAATTGTCTACTTTCTGTTTCACTTTGTGTTTCTTTTATTTTATTTGCTGTCTTTTCATCCATTATTCCAAATCTCACAAATTTTTGTAATAGTATATCTTGAGCATCATTTCCTACTTTTTCAAAATATTTTTCTAATTCTTCTTTACTCATATTATTCAATACTAATGAATTTTTAGAATCTTTTTCTTCTATATTAATATCATCAGAATATTCCATTTCAGAATCGATAGATATTTTCACTACTATTTCATCAGTATCAACAAAGAATTTATACTTAGCTGAATTTTTATCTTCTCCTAATTTTCCATTTGTAGTTACTTCATAGCCAATTTTTTGTTCCTTTTTATTTGCTAAGAAACATATAGCTCCTTCGATTTTTATTTCATCACCATTTTTGGTTGTTTTACTTTCAATTCCTAAAACTCTTGTTAATTGTCCATAATATGAATCGTCAGCAACCAAAACATCAATATGTTCTTTATCTTCCGCATCATAAAAATCTAAAGCAAATACAACATTATCAGATGTCTTGAATTCCATTCTTACTACATCATCATTAGCTACACAAATATCTATTTCAATTTTTGGAAGTACTGTTGAACTTAATGGTGTATCAACATATGTCATCCCTATTTTTAATCCTGTAATTAAATATTCAATTTGTCTTGACATTTGTTCTTTTGACATTTCACCAAGATCAATATATCTCATCATATCATTTGCTTCTGGTGATAAACTCATAGTTGAAAATTTTTCCATTTTTTGTGAAACTAATTCTAACATTTTATCATCATTTTTCATTTGTTCTAATACACCAATTAACATATTCATTAGATCTTTAGCGTTTAATTCTAGAGAATAAACTGTTGTATTAACATCATTTCCGTTTATATTTTTTGTAACATTTTCTGTCTTTTTATAATTTTCTTGTGGAATGCTTTTTCTGATTGCTTCAGTATATCCTTTGCTTATTTTTTCTTGATCTTCTTTGCTTACATATAACAAATCATATAAATCCATATTTTCAAATTGATCCGGTATATTGGCACTTGGAATACCTAGTTTTCTAAATAGACTTTTTAAGTTTTTGTTTTCAACAACAACATAGTTGTCACCTAAGAATTCAGATTTTACCCCATATTTATCAGAATTTTGGAAATATTCTAATTGAGTTACATTTTCATCTTGGTATTTTAATTCCATTTTTCCTTCTGATTTCTTTTGGCTTGGAACATTTTTAGTTTCAAAATCTATTCTCATTTTAGATATTTCATCATATGTTATTTGATCAACTTTATTTTTATAACTTGTCCCTTTTGTTTCTATCTCTACTTTTGTTGATGTTTTTTCAGTATATGATTTATCTTTCACTTTGTTCAATTCTTCTAAAGCATCTTGATAAGAATATCCTGATTCATTTTTTGCCATTTTTCCTAAATATTTATAGAATAAATCTTCCGGTGTTTTAAACATGTCTGTAAAAAAGTATAAATATGCAAATACTGATGCTGCTAAAATCAATACTATTAATATTGCAATAATTATTTTCTTTGTTTTTGGTTTCATTATTATTTCCTCCTTTATTCTTAAAAATTATACATCATTATACTTTTTTTTACAATATTTCATCTATAAGTTTTTTTCAAATGTGAAATTGCACTCTTTTCCAACCTTGATACTTGGGCTTGAGATATTCCTATTTCTGATGCCACTTCCATTTGTGTTCTACCTTCAAAAAACCTTTTATTTATAATCATTTTTTCTTTTTCATTTAATTTTGACATTGCCTGATTTATAGTCATACTTTCAGTCCAATTTTCATCTGTATTTTTAGTATCTTTTACTTGATCCATAATAAAAATACTTTCTTGTCCATCATTAAAGATTGGTTCTTGAAGGGAAACAGGATCTTGTATAGCATCTAAACTAAGTGATACTTCTTCCTCTCCCACTCCTAATTCTTTTGCAATTTCTGCTATCGTCGGTTCTTTTCCAAATTCTTTATTAAACTTTTCTTTGAATTGTATTGTTTTGTATGCCAAATCTCTAACAGACCTACTAACCCTTATACTATTATTATCTCTTAAGTATCTTTTTATTTCACCTATTATCATTGGCACAGCATATGTTGAAAATTGTACACCTTGATTAATATCAAAATTATCTATAGCCTTTATCAATCCAACACACCCTACTTGAAATAAATCATCCACATTTTCTCCTCTTCCATTGAATCTTTTAATTACACTTAGTACTAATCTCAAATTTCCATTTATAAATTTAATTCTCGCTTCTTCATTTCCTTCTTTTATTTGAATAAATAATTCTTCTTTTTCCTTTTTTGAAAGTAATGGTAGTTTAGATGTATTAACTCCACATATTTCTACTTTATGCAACAAATAAAAACCCCCTTTGGAAATTTCTTAAGTTAAGTATTTCCAAATTGGGCTTTTTTTATTCTTTATTATTATTTTATTCCACTATATCCTCCAGCAATGACAGCTTTTTGTCCTTCATCTGTAAGTAACCATTTGATTAATGTTCTAACACTACTATCTTGTGGCACATCTTTTCTAGTTACTGCATAAACAATTTTTGATAATGGATATGTTCCATCAGCAATTGTATCATCTGATGGATAAATTCCATCTATTGATAAGAATTTTATATTATCTTTCACATATTGTTCTTTTGCATATAAATATATTGAATAGCCTATAGATGATTTTCCATTATCATACCCTTTAGCTACTGAATCTATTAATCCTTCCATACTTGCTATCATAAGTCCAGAAGGAGCTTTTTCCATTTCAGTACCTTTCATTACCATTTTTTCCATTAAATTTTGGCTTCCTGAATTTTGTTCTCTTTGGTAAGCAACTATTTCTTCATCATTGCCACCAACTTGAGACCAATTTGTAATTTCACCAGTATAAATTTTTTGTATTTGTTCAATTGTTAAAGAATCTACTGGATTATCTTTATTAACTATAAATACAAATCCATCTTTTCCTATTCCTGTCATATCAAATTCAACATTTGCTTCTTTGGCTTGTCTTAAAATATCATCAGAAGGTTCAGATACAAATATTAAATCTTTTTGTTTGTTTATCAAGCTTGCATATACTTTTGCTGATTTTCCTTGAGTATTTTCATCTAAATATTTTTGTGCTTCTTCATCAGTATATCCTAATACTGACTTTGTTATTTCGCCAACCATTGGCAACATTGCTGTTGCACCATCAACTTTAGGAAATTCTTCTTCAGTCATCTTTAATTTTTCTTCTTCATTTGATTTATTATTTTGTTCTGTATTAGAACTCGTTGTATTTTCATTGTTTTCATTATTATTTTTTGTAATATGCAAATAATATAATACTCCTCCTACTATCAACAAAACCATTAAAAGTATTACAATTACTGTTGTCAAACTAATTTTTATTGATTTTTTCTCCATCTTCTTTCTCCTTTTTCTTTTTTTTCAAAACTATTAATATAATTATACAAATAAATATTCCACAAACTATAGCAGAAAATACAATTATATCATTTGGTCTCAAACTAATTTCTTTTTTGCTTTTTTCTTTTTCCTCTTCTTCAAGCCTTTTCTTTTCTTCTTCCAATTTTTGTTTTATTTCATCTTGAATTTTTTTCTCATCATCACTATATTTTAAACTTGATATTTTATTTTCATTTTCTTTTTTAATATTATTATTTTTTTGTCGATTTGCTAATAACATATTTTTCGCTTCTGAAGTTTCTAATACAGCATTTGATGTTATTAATCCTCGCCTACTATTGTCATAAAATCCTTTATAATTATACTCGACAACATATTTTCCATCTTGTGTTGTTCTATTTCCAATAAATTGTACTACTGTTGGTATTTCAGATTTATTAGTTATATCTTCATTATCTAATTTGATAAGACAATATTTACAATAATCATTTTTATAATTTTTAATATATTCATCATATGTTTGATATTGCTCATATTGTCCATTCCAATTTTCTCTTTTTATTCCTAATTTTCCTACTGCAAAATTCTTTGCAATTTCTAAATTGTTATTGTCATAATATCCAACCATTCCTGAATCTTCCATAAAATCAAAAGGATTTTTCTTTAGTTCGCCATCATAAATTTCTATTCTAATATACATATCTGCATTTATTTGATTTATATAAGCAATTTTTTCTTGTTCTGTCGCATTTAAACTTTCTCCATCAATTCCTTGTCCAACAAAAATAATCTTTGCTCCCCTTTTTCCTGCATATCCTGTATTTACACCTTTAGTTTGTAATATTGTTCTTTCATTTTGTTTCACTAGTTTATTAGTAATCAAAGGTTCAGGATAATCCGGTCCGTCTTGTATATTGTCAACTTTTGAAACATATAATTCTTTGTCTCCTTCAGTTTCCACAAAATCTATGCATATGTTTTTTCCTTTTAAATCTAATTTTCTCTCTTCGCTAGCATTTGGATTTCCATCATACATTTCATATAACAATGGTTCAGATGGTTCATAATTCATGTAAGAATTTGGATATATGACCTTTCCATTTTTTATATAATTATAATCCAAAATATTTTCAACTATCTTATTATATGTTTTATATTCTTCACCAGTAGAATATTTTCTACTATAATCCGTATCAAATTTTTCTTTATCAATATTTATGGAATCATTTGTATACCACTTATTAATAATATCTCTTTCTTCTTCTTCGAGTTCAGACTCTCTTCCATATAATAAATTATCAAAAGTTTCTTTTTTTACAATCATATCTTTTGTTATTGGATTAACTTCATAATTGTAATATTCCACTGTAATTGTATTATTATCAAAAGTATAATGACCAGGATAAATTTTTTCTACCATTGGTATATTTTTTTCATCAATTTTTACATCCACTTTAATTTTTTTGATTTTCTTTCCCTTTAAATTATCAAAATTACACTTAATCAATCTTGCTTTTTGTAAATCATTTTCTGTATAATATTCAACATGTAATTTTTTTGCCGAATTTGCTGATATTTTAGTTTTTACAATATAATTTCCATCGTCTTTTTTCAAATAGTTCACTTCTACTTCATTTAATTCAATTTTTACATCTTTAGAAAAAATTGAAAATTGAGGATTATCTATTGGTATAATAAAATCTGTTTCAATTTCTTCATTAGATATATTTTGAAGTAAAATTGTATTATCAATTTTTGATGTTATCGTATCAATTGTTATTTCATTAGATACCATTTCTATATTTGGATTTTCTATTTTCATCGGACTAAAATAAAAATACGTTATATTACTTGCTCCTATAGAAATAGTACTGCAACTTAGTAAACTCAGCAACATAAATAGTAAAATAATACTTTTCTTTTTCATATCTCCCCTCCTTTCTAAAAAATTATAATATAACCAATTATTTAAATCAACAATTAAAAAAAACAAATTTTGATAATTTTTCAAAATTTGTTTTTTGGCTTAAATTATAAATTTAATTATTTATTTTATTATTCATTTCTAAAATTTCATCCATTCTATCTTCATCTTTATCTATAGCCTCATTCCAATTGTCTCTAGCATCAGATGCATTTTCAATCAATCCATCTCCTGGGTTTATTGCAGCAATACTAACAGCTGCTAATATTAATAATACTATAATAGTAATAACTAAAGCAACAAGTGTTACACCTTTTTGACTTTGTTTTATTTGTAGCATTTTTATTCCCCCTAATCATTAGTTTAATAAATTATATATCATAAATATTTTATTTGCAACATTTTATTTATAATCTTTTTCATTTCAAATTATATATAATTATCCTATCTTACTCGATATATCTTTTTTCATTTTGTTTATTATCTTCTTTTCTAATCTCGATATGTAACTTTGAGATATTCCAAGTTCATCCGCTACTTCTTTTTGTGTTTTTTCTTTTCCTGTTATAAATCCAAATCTCATTTCCATTATATTTTTTTCTCTTGCATTTAATTTTAATATTGATGCCTTTAATAATTTTTTATCTACCTCATCTTCTATATTTCTAGATGTTATATCTGGATCAGTCCCCAATATTTCTGAAAGTAATAATTCATTTCCATCTCCGTCTTTATTTAAAGGTTCATCTATCGAAACTTCCCCTTTGGTTTTATTATTTTTTCTTAAGAACATTAAAATTTCATTTTCAATACATCTTGAAGCATATGTTGCAAGTTTTATTTTTTTGTCTATTTTAAAAGTATTTACCCCTTTCATTAGTCCTATTGTTCCGATTGAAATTAAGTCTTCTATCCCAATACCTGTATTCTCAAATTTTTTTGCTATATAAACTACTAATCTCAAATTTCTTTCTACAAGAGTTTGTCTTGCTATCAAATTATCTTCATTTTCTAATTGTTTTATATATTTTTCCTCTTCTTCAGGTTCTAAAGGTGGAGGAAGTGTTTGACTTCCAGCTATATAAAATATTGGTAAATATTCAATTTCATTTTTATCATTTAGATATTTTGCGCAAATTGTATTTATCCCATTTTTAACGAATTCTTTTATATTCATATTTCATCCTCCTAAACCTATATAATATCCATCCCTATAAGTGCTCTATAACTACCATCTTTTGTAAGAGATTTATTATATATTCCAACTATAATATCTTTAATTTTTCTATCTTCTTCTCCACAAATTTTAATAAACTGTGGAGAAATCCCAAGTATCATCCCATTTTGTTTTCCTAGTGATGAAAATGGAATGAATTTTAATCTTGTCAAATATGTATTTCTTATTTCTTCACTAATATTTTCTAAATCACCCCCTAGTATTTTTTCTAAATTATCCAATATTTCTTTTGGTAGAACATCATAAAAGCATGTATGCTCTATAACCATTACTGGCTTTCCTGTAATCGGTTCTTTTAACATATTTCCTGTATCAACTATTGCTTTAACTTTTATTGTTTTTCCATCTATGCCAACATCAATTTCCTTATAAATATCCTTTTTAGAAAATTTATTTTTTACAAATTTGAATGTTAGAATAATTATTACAAAAGCAATAATTGTTGAAAGTACTACTGTTTTTAAAGTATATGTACCTAAAAACAATCCATTTTTCATTAAAATATTTTGTGGTTTTATAATATATATAAACGCAAAAGCAGCTCCCCCAAAAACAAAAGAAGTTAAATAAAATACAATTATTTGTTTTAAAAATTTTTTCAACTCTTTAGCCTTGAATGATATGTATACTATTAATATTGAGAGTATAAATTTTATAAAAAAATTTGAAAATGCTTCATTAGGAAACATATATGCTACTACTGTATAAATTGCGCCTACTGAACTTCCTAAAATTAATCTTAAATGATTAATTTTAATTTTCAGTATCAATGCATTTGCAATAAGTATTATATAGTTCATAACTAAATTTTCTATAAAAACCACATCAATATAAATAGTCATTTTCATCACCTGTTTTTGTATTTTACTACTTATATTTTGAAAAAGCTGTCTTTTCTTATTGTAGAAAAAAAGAAATAATCGAGTTTTTTCGATTATTTCTTTTAATATCTACTATGCACTTAATTACATATTTTTATTTTTATTTTTTCTTAAAAATGCTGGAATATCTAAGTCATTTTGTGTTGCACCGATTTCTGAATTTGATGGAATAGAATTGATTTTCTTTTCCCATGTTTTTGATACTATATTATCTACACCAATACTAGAAATTGTTTCATTTTTTTCAAATCCTGTTGCAATAACTGTAATTTGAATTTCATCTTCCATATTTGGATCTGTAACTGTACCAAAGATTATGTTTGCTTCTGGGTCTACACTTCTTTGTACTAATTCAGCAGCTGTATTAACTTCATGTAGTCCTAAACTTTCTCCACCTGTTATGTTTATAATAACTCCTCTAGCTCCTTCGATTGAAGTTTCTAATAATGGACTTTCAATAGCTTCTTTTGCAGCATCTTCTGCTCTATTTTCTCCTGATGCTCTACCAACACCCATATGTGCCATACCTGTATTTAACATTATTGTTTTAACATCAGCAAAGTCTAAGTTTACAAGACCTGGTACTGCTATTAAATCTGATATACCTTGTACACCTTGTCTTAAAACGTCATCTGCCATTTTGAATGCTTCAATTATTGATGTTTTTCTATCAATTATTTGTAATAATTTATCATTTGGTATTACAACTAATGTATCTACTTTTCCTTTTAAGCTTTCAATTCCACGTTCAGCTTGTGAAAGTCTTTTCTTTCCTTCAAATGTAAATGGTTTTGTAACAACACCTATTGTTAATATTCCCATTTCTTTAGCTGTTGCAGCAACTATTGGTGCAGCACCTGTACCTGTTCCTCCACCCATTCCGGCTGTAACAAATACCATGTCAGCTCCTCTTAATACTTCAGCTATTTCTGATTTATTTTCATCTGCAGATTGTGCTCCAATATCTGGGTTTGCACCTGCTCCTAATCCTCTTGTTACTTTTTCTCCTATTTGTATTTTAGTACTTGCTTTTGATGTTTGTAAAGCTTGTCTATCTGTATTTACAGCTATAAAATCAACACCTTTGATTCCAGAATCAATCATTCTGTTTACAGCATTGTTTCCAGCCCCTCCTACACCTATTACTTTAATTGTAGCTGTTCCATCCATCATTGTTATGTTGTTATCATCGTATTCCATCATTTAGTTCTTCCTCCCTTAATTTTTTATTTATTTTTAAAATTTAATAACTAATTAATTTGATTTTAACTATAGAAAAATTCTTTTATTCTTTCTATTGCATTTTTAAAGAAGCTTTCATTAGTTTGATTATCTATACTGCTTGAAACAGTTTTTGCAAAAGGTTTTGCAGCTATATATCTAACTAATGCATAACTTGTTCTAAAGCTTGGTCTTACTGTACTAATCGCTCTTCCTGTTGCTATTTTTACTGGTATATTTAAATTAATTTTTCCAGCAACATCACTTTTGTTAATATTTACAATCCCCTGTCCTGTTAATATAACATTGTTAATTTTTTGTTTTATTCCTTGCATTGTTATATCTCTATTTATTATTGCAAACATTTCCTCAATTCTAGCTTCAATTATTTCTATTAATTCTGAACTTTTGATAATCTTGTTTTTAGATGTATCTTTGCAAGTGTTTAATATTATATCATTATCATTATCTATAAATGATTTTAATGCCAAACCATATTGTCTTTTCAATTTATCAGCTTCTTCTTCTGATATATTCAACACCATTGCAATATCGTTTGTAATATTATCTCCACCCACAGGGATTGAATTAGTATATATAAATGTTTGTCCTTCAAACACTCCTATATCTATATTTCCAGCCCCTATATCTAATAACATTATATTGTCATGAAGTTCATTAGTATCTAATATAAGATTTCTTTCAGCTAATGTTGTAGGAACTATACCATCTATTTCTAATCCTGCCTTTTTAAATATTGAATTTAATTTTCTAACATACTCTTTATCTGCCAATATTATTTGTGCATTTACTGTAAAATTAGAGCTTAAACTTCCAACAGGATCTGTTACTACTGTCCCATTATCTAATGTAATTTTATCAAGTACTATATCAACTAATGCTTGTCCTTCAGGTAATTCTATATCTTTTATTTGAGCTATTGCACTTTGAACATCTTTTGCAGATATACCTGAATATTTATCCTTAACTTCTTTTGCTATACTGTTTTGTACTATTGTTACATATTTACCTGGAATAGTTACATAAGCTGAATTTATTTTTAAATTTGTTTCATCTTCGGCATCTTTAATAGTTTTAGCTATGCTTAAACTAATTTCATCTTCGTTAATAATTTTTCCTTTTTTTAGTCCACTACACTTATATGATGTACTGCTTATAGTTTCTATTTGTCCAAAGTTATTTACTTCTCCTACAACTGTACAAACTTTGGTAGTCCCTATATCAATACCTACTATGATATCTCCTATAGCCAAGTTAATTCCTCCATTTTCCAAGTAATAATTTTTCTAGTGATATTTATAATACATTTTAAAATAATTGTCAATAGAATTTGTTATTTTTTTGTAATATTTTTGTAACATTTTTGTAACAAATTTTCTAAACATTTGCCACTGCTGAATTTGCTAAAAATGTTGCATTTTTTTCATCTAATTTTCTATACTTTTTATCTTCTTTTTCTTCTAATTTTCGCATTTTTCATTTATATTTCAGTAAAAATACAATCCCACAGTTTTCATTTAACTGTGGGATTTCTTTATAGCCATAATGTATTTTAGTTATATATTATTTATTTGTCAAGTTTTAATTAATTTTTTTCAATTTCTTTTTCATCTTTTTTAGATAATTTATTTGTCCATTTTTCTACATAATATCTTCTTACTATAGCTAAATTTATAAACATTCTCCATACAAATACAACAATTGCTGCCAAATAAATATCTACATTTAATTTTTCGCCTAGCATTGTTAATAATATTGCAAGAATTGCATTTCCAAAAAATCCAGATATAAATATTTTTATATCAAATTTTTTATTAACCACTGAAGCAATTCCTCCAAATACAGAGTCTAAAGCCGCTATTATTGCTATTGCTAAATAACTTGAATAAGTATATGAAATCATTGGAGCATTTATTCCCAATATCGCCCCTAAAACACATCCTAAAATAATCGCTATTAAAATCATAATTAACCTCCATACTAATCACTTATATATTTATAATTAATTTCCGAATTATATTTTTTTACTAATACATTATCCATTTGAGTAATTTTTACATCATGTCCAATATTCTTCAATTGTTCTGCATATCCTCCTACACCTAGCAATGCACTTTCTAAATATGATTTATTTCCTATGGCTTTTATCACATAAGGAGCTAATATTCTTTGACTATTTACTTTTATAAATGTATCTCTGATATCAACTATATCTGACATATTTATTAATCTCTCATCATTTATAGATATCGCTTCTGCTCCTGCACTTTTTAATGAATTAACTATACTTATTAAATCACTAGCTGTTATTCTTGAAAAATCCTCATCTTGCATCTCTTTTATTGTAATTTCAATTCCTTGTCCCTGAATATCTGTTAATCCTACCAAACTATTTGTTTGTTCCAATTCTGCTTGAATAAGTGCTGCTGTTTCAATATTTGATTCTTTCTTATTCTTATAATCTTCTACTTTTCCTTGAATTTCAACATATTGCTGTTCTGCTTCTTTATACTTTTCTTTCCAACCTGCAAGTTCTGTTCTTAATTCCTCTTCCCTCATTGTTTCTATTGATGTAATATCTGTTTCATTAACAATTTTAAATTGCATAAACATTACTGCTGTTAATGCAAAACATGCTACTGCAACAGTTATTATCATAGTTATTTTGCCTTTTTTCATAATACCATTCCTCACTTATTAATTGATTAATTTTTATACATTGTTTTTTATTATTCGTTAGATAATATACTTTTCCCATAAGTATATTCTAGTTTTCCCGCATATTTTGGAATAGTTATTTCATTACTTTTTTCTAAGCTTGCTTCTATTGAATAACTTTTTAATAATTCAATATATCCACCTGGTCTTTCTAATGCTGATAAACTTTCTGGTAATCCAATTGCTTTTATAACAAATGGTGCCCCTACTTTTACTTTATTTATAGTTACGACATTTCCATCGCATAAAATAGCAGATGTTGATACTATTCTTTGATCATTTATGGATATAGCTTCTGCCCCTGCATTTTTCAATTCATTTATTACACTTAATACATCGATATCATGTATCATTAAATCCATAGCATTTAATAAATTTGAAGTATTCTGTTTACCATCTTTAAGTGTTACTATTACTCCAGGTCCTTTGACTTCTGATAATCCAATCATCTTATTTGATTTTTTTATTTGACTTTCTGATTTTTCTAATTCTGCATTATTTTGTGCAGCATTTTTTCTTTCAGTTTCTAATTCCTTTTCTAATTTTTCTATATCTCTTACTCTATTATCATATTTTTCTTTAAATTTAAGTACTTCTGCCCTTAAGTTATTTTCTTCATAGTTTTTACTTACTGTTACATTTGAATTTTCTACAGTTTTAATTTGCATTAATACTCCATAAGTTAATGCAACGCACATTAATCCCAAAACTATACTTATTTTGAGTTTATTCATAATACTTGGTACCTCCCGTCTATACTTTTTCTCTAAAATATGCTTTAAATTTATTTGAAAAGTCTCCATTTACAAATATTGTTCCTTCTTTTCCCGCTTCTAATTCCATAAGTTTCTTCACATACAACATTTTTGTATTTAGATTTTTACTATTTCCTAAATTAGCCATTTTATTATCTTCTAAATATAAAATATATTCATTTTTATTTGAAATGTCAATAGTTTTTATTTTTGATTCCATTTCATTTTCTTTTGCTAATGTCATTATTGAAATTACAACTTCAAGTTTTTTCAAATCATTTGTATCTAATCTATTACCTGGTTGTATATTTTCTTCCGGTGTTTCTATACCTTGTAATACTGGTATACCTATATCTTCTTCTGAAATTTCTAATATATATCCTTGATTATTTATATAAGCAAAACTATTCATTAGCTTAACACTAAAATCCCTATTTCTTTCTTTAACATTTATAACAACTGTTCCTGGAAGGTTTCTAGTAATTGTGACATCCTCAACATATGTGTCTTCTTTTATATTTTTTTCTACATCAGATTTCAAAAATCTAAATATATTTTTTCCTTTACTTAACCTTGATAGACTTATAATTTTTTCTGCTGATAAAGCTTTATTATTTTCTACTTTAATTTCACTAATATTAAATATTGGGGATGCAAAAGTAAAAATTAATCCAGCTATTACTAAAACAATGATGCTTGTCCATTTTATTATTTTTTTATTTCTTTTTTTCTTTTTTTGTATCTTTCTTTCATTTTCATCTTGAATTTTCCTTTTTTGTTTATTATTTTTATTTGTCATATTTATGACCATCTCTATGTCATCATCTTCTTTTTTGTGTACAACCGGCATTTCTTTCACCTCTTTTGAATTTTACTTTAGGGCTGAATTGTAATCAGCCCTTATATATGATAATTATTATACATTATAATATTATATTTAACAATTTTCTAATTTAATATCTGCACCTAATTTTCTTAATTTTATTTCGAAGTTCTCATATCCTCTTAAAATATATTCAATATTTTCTATACTTGTAATTCCTTTAGCATTTAATCCAGCTAATACTAATGCTGCTCCTCCCCTTAAATCTGTTGCTTTTACATTTGTACCATACAGTTTTCTTACTCCTTTTATGATAGCACTTTTTCCTTCTACAGTTATTTTAGCCCCCATTCTAATTAATTCTGGAACAAATTTATATCTATTCTCAAATATATTCTCTACTATTATAGAAGTACCCTTAGCAATAGTTGCTGTTGATAAAAACAAGGATTGCATATCTGTTGGAAATCCTGGATATGGCATTGTTTTTACTTCCAAAGCTTTAATTTTTTTAGGAGCTTTTATTTCTATTGAATCTTTTTCGACTTGGATTTTACAATTTGCATCTTCCAATTTACTAATTACTGGAGTCAAATGATTGGGAGTTATATTTTCTAATCTAATTTCCCCACCAGTTATAGCTGAAGCACATAAAAATGTTCCCGCTTCTATTCTGTCTGGCATTATATTATAACTCACATCTTTTAGTTTTTTAACACCTTCTATTATAATCTGATTTGAACCTGCGCCTTTTATTTTAGCACCCATTTTATTTAAAAAATTTTGTAAATCAATTATTTCTGGTTCTCTTGCAGCATTACTAATTTGTGTTATTCCTTCTCCTAATGTACTTGCTAATATTACATTTTCAGTAGCTCCTACACTTGGAAAATCTAAGTCTATTTTTGCCCCTATTATTTTATCACAACTACATGTAATATTTCCATAGTTTTTGGTAATATTTATTCCTAAATTTTTAAATCCTTTCAAATGTAAGTCTATTGGCCTTGTTCCAATATCACAACCGCCAGGATATGAAAAAGTTGCTTTTCTAT
This sequence comes from uncultured Clostridium sp., assembly GCA_946545015.1. Classification (GTDB taxonomy): domain Bacteria; phylum Bacillota; class Clostridia; order TANB77; family CAG-508; genus CAG-269. The sequence goes on along the minus strand of CAMNMV010000008.1, from coordinate 22,492 downwards.
ATCGTCCAAGTAGACCTCCAGCCAATATAACAGATGATCTCATCTGTCTCATTAATTCTTCTGATATCTCATATTTATTTATTTTTGAAGTATCTATTATTACTTTATTATTTTTCTTTTCAATCTTTCCTCCTAATTGTTTTAATATTTCAAACATCATCTGTGTATCATGAATATTAGGTACATTATATAATGTTGTTTTACCCCCATTTAAAATTGAAGCAGCTATTATTGGAAGTGAGGAATTTTTTGAACCAGATATTTTTACTGTTCCCTCTAATCTTTTTCCTCCTTTTATTATGTATTTTACCATCCTTACTCCACCTTTCAAATATTAAAATATTATAAATCGTTTAATTTCAATCTATAATATGTTTAGTTTTCATAAAAAGTGAATATATAAAATCTTAATACAAATTTTCCATAAAATAAAAAGCCATGGAGAATGTATGTAACATCTCCACAGCATTTTTTAATTATGTTAATTGCAACATTGATATAAAAAATGCAGATACAAAATATCTGCATTTAGATTAATTTCAATTTTTAATTTAAAATCACACTTTTATTGTTTATATATTCCCTCAGGAGTAGATTCTTGATAATACTTTGCGATGAGTTCATCTAGTTCTACACTTAATTCATATATATAGCTATAGTCTTGTCCATCAATTATACTTTGATTTAATTTTTCTCTCAACTTACAAATTTCATCATTTAACATATCCATCTCTCCTTTTTTTATTATTTTTTTGCCTTACAATTATAAATTAACATATTTTTACATCAAAGTCAACGAAATTTGTTGTTTATTCAAATGTTTCGTGCGAGTTTTTACAAGCTTTTTCGACTTTTTATGACAAATAAAAACAGCATAAATTTTTATAACTCATTTATACTGTTTTTACTACATTTTATTTATTATTCACAATTGATATTACCATCTTTTCTTCATCAAATACTTCATTTAATATTTGACTTAAATATTCAATATTTATTAAATCTATTTCTTCTAAATAATCAAAACTATTTATTCCTTTAAAATAGTCAGATAAGAACATTCTAGAAATGTCCACAATGTCATTGTATTCTTTAACATATTCACCATATATTTTTTTCTTTATTCTTTCAAAATCTGCTTCGCTTATTCCATTTTCTTTTAATTCTTCAACTTCATTTTTAAAAGTTTCAAATACTTTATCTGGATAATTTGATTGTCCTGATATTAATACATGAGCATATTTATCTGAAAATTCATAATCAGCGCTTGGTGTTCCAAATATTGTTCCATCACTATACAATTCTTTATAAAACTTTGAACTTTTTCCTACTAATATATTTAATAATATTTCAACAGCTATATGTCTTTTAACCTTTTCATTTTGTTCAAGCAATCTATCCTTAATACCTATAGAATATAAACTTTGGCTCACTTCCATTTTTTGTTCTATTCTTGATTTTGCAATTGTATTAGGCTCTTCTGGATATATTCTTTTGATTTCTCCATTTGTCTTTTTATCTATAAGCCTCTTTTTAATTTCTTCTAATATTTGATTTGGTTCAAAATCGCCGCATATCACCATTGCCATATTTCCAGGATTATAAAATGTATTATAGCATTTATATAAAATCTCTTTATCAATATGACTTATGGTTTCTATTGTTCCTGGAATATCAATTTTTATCGGATTATTATGATACATTCCAATTAAAGTATTTAAATATACTTTCCATTCTGGATAATCATCATACATCATTATTTCTTGACCTATTATTCCCTTTTCTTTTTCTACATTTTCATCTGTATAATAAGGATGTTGAACATAATCCATAAATTCATCTAATGCTTCATAAAAATTATCTGTACATTCATACAAATATGCTGTATGTGTATTTGTTGTATATGCATTAGCTTCCACTCCCAATGACGTTAATACATCTAAGCTGTTTTTTCCATTTTCTTGTTCAAACATTTTATGCTCTAAAAAGTGTGCTACTCCATCAGGAACTTCTGTTGGTTCTTTATCTCCTGGAACTATAAATTTACTATCGTTTGATCCATAATGTGTTCCCCAAATCACATATTTTTTTAGAATTCCTTTTTTAGGAATTATCATTATTGTTAAACCATTTTCAAGTTTTTCAATATATAATTTTTCTTTAACTTTTAAGTTTTCTATAATTTGCATTTATCTTTTGCCCTCCTTAAATTTCAAAATTATTTTTTTGCATTTATTAATCTCTCAAGAAATATATTGTATTAATATTTATTAAATTAGCTACATCTATAATATCTTGTTTACTAACTTTTTTTATCTTTTCACTATATTCTTCTATTGTAGTTTTTTGCCCTGTTACTTCATGTCCAAAGAAAAATGTTATTTGTGTATCTTGTTCATCATCAATTGTTTTTATTCCTGCTAATATTCCTTTTTTACTATTTTCTATATCTTCTTCTGTAAAGTTTCCTTTTTTCATATCTTCTAATTGTTCTTTTATTATATTTAAGGCTTTTTCATAATTATCTATTTCAATTCCACATTTTATAAATATATTACTTTTATATCTTAAATAACTTGAACTAGCAATATATGCTAAATTAGCTTTTTCCCTTACATTTTGAAATAATTTTGAATTAGCTGATCCACCTAATATACTATTATATAATGAAACAGTATATCTTAATTCATCATCATCAATATTAACATCTAATCCTAATATTAATTTTCCTTGTGTTACATCCATATTATCAACTATTGTTTTAATTTGTACATTTTCTTTTTTCTCTAATTTAATTAGATTATATTGAGCTTCTCTTGAATTTGCTTTATCTATATTCTCATTTTCTCTAACAATCTTTTCTAATTTATCATCAATAATTCCTGATACAAATATATCGATTTTACAATTAGATATTAATTCTTTGTAATATTCATATAATTCATTAGCAGTAATTTTTTCTAGATCTTCTACATATCCAAATCTATATAATCCAAAATTTTGATTTTTGTACATTTCTTCAATGCATCTATCAAGTGCATATCTAGCTTTATTATCTATTTTCCCTTCTATTATTTGTCTTATATTATTTTTTTCTTGATTCAAATAATCTTCTTTGAATCCATTATTTTCTACATATGGATTAAAAACTATATCAAAAATGTTTTTTATTGCTTCTTCTAATAAGTTTGAATCATTTCCGGGTAAAAAATTATCATTGATTGTTTCTATATAAAACTTTAAAACTTGATTATCACCTGTTTTATCTAATCCGCAATCAAATTCAGCACCATACATTTCTTCTAATCTTTTACTTATTTCTTCCTGAGTTTTTAGTTTTTTAGTCCCTCTTCTTAAAATTGCTGGAATTAATGCATTTTTAGTTACATTTTCTTTCTTTAATTTAGTTGTTAAAAATACAGCAATTAAATTAGTTTTAAATTTATCTGTATTTATTTCATGTAGTGTAATTCCATCTTTTATATTTATATTTTTATAATCCATTTTATTTCCTCCAATCTTTACTTCATTAGTATATTACATTAACCAAACTTTATTCAATAGTAAATTAAAAAGAAAAAAGTTTAAGCTTTCCTAAACTTAAACTTCTCTATATTTTAATTAAAATTTTCTTTTTCTAGCAGCCTCTGATTTCTTTTTTCTTTTTACGCTAGGCTTTTCATAATGCTCTCTTTTTCTTACTTCTAATAAAACTTCATTTCTTGCGCATTGTCTTTTAAATCTTTTAAGAGCTTCTTCTATATTTCCATCTTTAACTTTTATTTCTGACATCTAATTCCCCTCCTTCCAGATATACCTTTCCTGTATACTTGGGATTTCATGTTTTGTTTCACATTGTTTTTTCGTATTACTATGATATTATAACTTAAACAAACACTGTTTGTCAATAGTTCTTTCTATATTTTGTAATATTTAAAATTTTGCTGAATATAATTAACTATATATTACAAAAATCGTCTTTATTTTCTTGACATTTTTTTTCTTATATTATATACTAATCGCAAAGGAGGATGAACTATGGGAATATTAAGAGAAAAAAGATATTTAGGAATAGTAGGTAATGCCTTAATATTAATAGGATTATTTTTACCTATTATCGCTATGCCAGATTCAGTTGCTAAATATGCATCAGCTGTAACATCAAACACATTAATTTCTTCAGGAACTGGAATAGTTATTGCTATATTAACAGTTATTTCTTTAGTTATCATTTTCGCTGATAAAATATCAGCATTATCAAAATTTGATAACCAAAAATTAACATTAGTACCAACTATAATTTCTGCATTAATTATAATAATGAACATCGTTAATGCTTCATCAATTATGGCATTTGGTGCTGCTTTCGGAATCTCTTATGGAATAGGAGTTTGGGTAATTGCTATTGGTTTAGTTTTAGCAGTTGTATATCCATTCTTATACAAAGGAAATTCAACACAAGCTTAGTTAATTAATAAAAAAAGCATACATCGTATGCTTTTTTTATTTTTTTATTTATTTTTTATTTTTCTTTTTATTCTTATTTTAACTTTGTTATTTAAAATTTCATTTATGCACTTTTTAATTCTAATCTTAATTTATCTGCTATCATTGCTATAAATTCCGAATTAGTTGGTTTTCCTTTAGCTGCTGAAATTGTATAACCAAATATATTTTCAACTGCTTCTTGTTGTCCTCTTCCCCACGCTACTTCTATCGCATGTCTTATTGCTCTTTCTACTCTTGATGGAGTAGTATGATATATATGAGCTATTTGAGGATATAAACTTTTTGTAATTTGATTTATAACATCAATATCTTGAACTACCATCATTATTGCTTCTCTTAAATATTGATAACCTTTAATATGTGCTGGTACTCCGACTTCATGAATTAAATTTGTTACTAACGCTTCCAAATTTTCTTCATTTTTTTCTGAATTTTCAGGTATTTCTATATATTGTGCTTTTATCTCTCTACTTACAAAATTATTTTTTGAACTTGGCTTATAAAATTTAAGTTCTCTTATCCTTTTAATTAATAATTCAATGTCAAATGGTTTGACTACATAGTACTCTGCTCCTAAGTTTATTGCTTGTTGTGTTATTTTATCTTGTCCTACTGCAGATAGCATTATACACATTGGTTTATTTTCTTTTTTTACTTCTTTTATATTCTCCAAAACCCCTAATCCATCTAGGTGAGGCATAATTACATCTAATAAAACTACATCTGGTATTGCATTTTTTATCATCTCTACTGCTTCATTTCCATCTCTTGCCATTCCAATTACTTCTAAATCTTCTTGGCTTTCTAAGTATGTCGATAATGTTCTGCTAAAATCTTGATTGTCGTCTGCAATTAGTATTGTAATTTTTTCTTTCAATTTACTTCCTCCTAAATAATTCTTGTTTGCTATAGCAAAACACATTATATTTTCTTTTACGAGGTATTTCAAGAAAAAAAGCAATTTTGTAATTATACTTTTATAAAAATCTTAAATTATTTCACTTTTACTCATAATCGTTTTACCAAATATTTCTAATTTTATTATATTTAAACTTTTATTTTCATAATCTTCTAAAAGCTTATCTTTTTTACTGTCTTCCACAGATATTTTACAAATAACATTATCTAAATAATTAGTATTTGTGATTTCAATATTGTTTGTTTTACAATAATATTGAAATTTTTCAAATTGATTGTATTCTAATGTTATTTCCAATTCTATTCCTGAAATCTGTACAACCCTTTTGGAATTTTCAATTGCTCCAATTAATGAATCCGAATATGCTCTAACTAATCCTCCTGTTCCAAGTAAAATTCCTCCAAAATATCTTGTAACAACAATTAATACATTGCACAAATTATTTTTTTGTAAAATATTTAGCATAGGGCCTCCAGCTGTTCCTGATGGTTCTCCATCATCACTTGATTTTTCTATAATTGTACTATCTTCCATTACTCTATATGCCACACAATTATGTCTTGCATCAAAATATTTCTTTTTTAGATATTTTATTTTTTCTTCAGCTTCTTCTTGATTTTTTACTTTTATTAAGTTAGCAATAAATTTTGACTTTTTCTCTACTAAAACATATTCTGTGTCTTCTTTTATTGTTATAAATTCACTCATTTTATTACCTTTCCACCTTATATTAGATAAATAAATTTAAAATAATAATATGTATTATTTCTTAATTCATTCCTGCAGTATATCCAGTTGAATATGCAATTTGTAAATTAAATCCCCCTGTGTAACTATCTACGTCTATTATTTCTCCCGCAAAATATAATCCATTAATAATTTTGGATTCCATTGTTTTGGGATTTATCTCTTTTATGCTAATACCACCACTTGTTATAATCGCTTCTTCAATAGGTCTGAAATTTTTAATAGATACTTTAAAGCCTTTTAATATATTTACAATTTTTCTTCTTTCTTCTTTTGTAATTTCATTTACTTTTTTATTTTCATCTATACCTGTTTTATCAATTATTACAGGAATAAGCTTTTTAGGTAATAATTTATCTAAACTATTTTTAAATTGTTTATTCTTTAATTCTTCAAAATCTCTTAATATTCTGCTATCAAGTTTTTCTTGCGTTAAAGCTGGTTTAAAATCTATTTTTAATGAGATTTCTTTATTTTTCAATAAATTTTCTACATTTTTATATCTTACTAAATGCGCTGATCCACTTAAAATAGTTGGCCCTGATATTCCAAAATGTGTAAATAACATTTCTCCAAAATCATTATATAAAACTTTTTCCTTTTCTTCATCTACTATATTTATTTCTACATTTTTTAAACTTAACCCTTGTAATTCTTTTACCATTTCTTTTTCATAACATTCTAATGGTACCAAAGACGGTTTTATATCAGTAATTGTATGCCCTAATTTTCTAGCTAATTTATATCCATCTCCACTAGAGCCTGTCATTGGATAGCTTTTCCCACCAGTTGCAAGTATTACTTTATCTGCCTCTATAAAGTCATCTTCTATTTTCACACCAATAACTTGATTATCTTTAACTTCAATATTAGTAACTTTAGTATCCAATCTTATTTTAACTTTTAATTCTTTTAACTTTTTTTCAAAACACTCTAATACATCTCTTGCTCTATCAGTTACCGGAAAATATCTATTTCCTCTTTCTTCTTTTACCTTTAATCCTTGTTTTAATAAAAAGTTAATTATATCCTGATTTGTATAATTATTAAATGCACTATAAAGAAACATTCCATTGCCTGGTGTGTTTTTTATAAATTCACTCATATCTAAAGAAGATGTAATATTACATCTTCCTTTTCCAGTTATGCAAAGTTTCTTACCAAGATTATGCATTTTTTCTATTAAGATAACTTCATTACCATTTTCTGCAGAGGTAATCGCTGCCATCATCCCAGCAGGGCCTCCACCTATTACTATTACTTTCATATTACTCCTTTATTTTTCCATTTCTTGTATTGCCTTTAATATTCCAAATTTTCCATATTCATATGTAAGTCCACCTTGCATATATGCAATAAAAGGTTGACGAATTGGTCCATCACAACTTAATTCTATTGTTGAACCTTGTGTAAATGTTCCTGCAGCCATTATTACTTTGTCTTCATATCCTCCCATATCGCCTGGCACAGGTGCTACATTAGAATCTATGGGTGATCCTTTTTGAATTCCTTGACAGAATTTTATTAATTTTTCTTCTGAACCTAAACTAATAGTTTGCACTATATCTGCTCTTTTTTCATTCCATTTTGGTTCTACATTAAATCCTAATTTTTCTAAAATGCTACTTGCAAATATTGCTGTTTTTATACTACTTGCAACAACTGATGGTGCAAAAAATATTCCTTTTAAAAATTGTGGATTTTGATTTAATGATGGGCCTATTTCTTTACCAATTCCGGGCGCAGTCAATCTTTCAGCACATTGTTCTATTAGATCTTTTCTACCAACAATATATGCACCACTTGTTGCAATTCCAGCTCCTAAATTTTTCATCAAAGATCCTACTGCTATATCTGCTCCAACTTCAATAGGTTCTCTATTCTCAACAAATTCTCCATAACAATTATCTACCATAATTATTACTTCTGTATTCACTTTTCTTATTTCTTGTATTATATTCTCAATCTTTTCTACAGTTAAGCTTTTTCTAGTTGAATATCCTCTTGATCTTTGGATTTCTACTAATTTGATATCTTTTTTTGATAATCTTTCGACTATCTTATCCACATTAAATTCACTATCTGTTAAATCAATTTCTTCATAATTCACTCCATATGATTTTAATGAGCTTTTGCTTGGATTTTCACCAATACCTATTACTGTTTGAAGTGTGTCATAAGGTGCTCCAGTAATACTTAACATTGTATCTCCTGGATGCAAAAGTCCTGATAATGTTATAGCTAATGCATGTGTACCAGAAATTAATTGTGCTCTAACCAACGCATCTTCTGCTTTAAAGATTTTTGCATAAATTTCTTCTATTTTATTTCTTCCAGGTTCATCTATACCATATCCAGTTGCAGAATTCAAATGTGCTTCTGCTAAATTACATTCTTGAAAAGCATTTATTACTTTTAAACTATTTGCTTCGCAAATTTCATCTACTTCTTTAAATTTATCTTTTACTAATCCTTCTACTTCTTTAGATAGGTTTAATATATTTTCACTAACACCATAATTATTCATCTTATTCTCTCCTTTTAATATTAATATTTTACTATATTTTGACAACTTTTGCAACATTAATTGTTGACATAATTTTCGTGTGGTGATATAATACTCAACGTCATATCACTGGTAAGTGTTGTGCATAATGTTCTTTCTCTAGGAAGAACTTATTAAAACTTCACCTGCTAGCCTAGTATTTTGTTGTCAGGGGAATTTCTAATGAAAATAAGGTATGAATAAAATTTTAAAGGCTAGCATTAAAATGGGCAGAAACATAAAAGTTTCTGCCCATTTTTATATATTATTCAATTTCATTTGCCAATTTTATTATATCTTTAAAATTTCTTTTCCCTGTCAAATGTTTTAGACTATCTATATTCAGTAAAAAATAAAAATTTTTTATTTTATTATATTCTCGTTTATTTTTTATTTTAAGAATTTTAATCATCTGTAGGGATTTCATATATATCTCTTCCATAATATCACCTCTAATGATATTATAATATTTTTAATTTGATTTTTCTGTCGAACTTTGTCGATTTTATAATTTTTATAATTTTTTTTTGTAAAAAATAGAACCATTGAAAATCAATGGTCCTATCCATATTTATTACAATTAATTAGTTTTGGCTATATGGTAATATAGCAATATGTCTTGCTCTTTTAATTGCAGTTGTTATATCTCTTTGATGTTTAGCACAAGCTCCAGTATTTCTTCTAGGTAATATCTTACCTCTATCATTAATGAATTTTCTTAATTGTTCTGGATTTTTGTAATCTAATACAAAGTTTTTATCACTGCAAAGTACGCAAACTTTTTTTCTTTGTTTTCTGAATTTTGGATTATAATCCTCATCATAGTTTTTATTATTTCTTTTATTTTGTTTTTTGTCTGCCATTTTCTATTTTCCCCCCTTGAATTAGAATGGTAGGTCATCAGCACTTGAAGATACTTCGAAATCTGATCCCATACTTCCAGGAGCAGTAGTACCAAATGTACTTTCAAATGCATCGCTTGATGCATCTCCTTCTCTTTTACTATCTGCAAAATATGCTTCCTCAGCAACTACTTCTGTTACATAGTGTTTTGTTCCTTGATCGTCATCCCAAGTTCTTGTTTGTATTCTTCCGATAACTCCTACTTGTTGACCTTTCTTAAAGTATTTACTACAAAATTCTCCAAGTTTACTCCAAGCAACTACATTTATAAAATCCGCTTGTCTTTCTTCTCCTTGTCTAGCAAATCTTCTATTTACTGCTAAACTAAATGAAGAAACTAATGTGTTGTTTGTTTGTGTATATCTTGTTTCTGGATCTCTTGTTAATCTTCCCATTAATATTACTTTGTTCATTTTATATCACCTTTCTTTACTTTAAATAAAGGCCCCTCTTTATTTAATATTCTTTTTTGTTATTCTTAATTAGTCTTCTTTTCTTACTGTTATAAATTTGATTACTTCATCAGTAATTCTGTAGATTCTTTCAAGTTCAGATATTAATTCTGGTTTAGCTTCAAAATCAAATTCTACATATGTAGCTTCTTTGAATTTTTTTATTTCATAAGCTAATTGTTTTTTACCTAAATCTTTAACTTCTTCTACTTTTCCGTTTTCATTAATTAATCCTGTAAATTTTTCTTCTAAAGCTTTTAAACCAGCTTCATCAACTTCTGGACTAACAATGATAATACTTTCGTATTTATTCATTATTTTCACCTCCCTTTGGATTTGTAACCTACATCTAAAATGTAAGTAGAGATACTATTTTATCAATTAAAATAGGTATACTTTTTCTCAAAAGCATACCTATTCTACCACATTTATGTAACTTTGGCAAGTATATTTACAAACATTTTACTATTTTTTTATAAAACATATATCTAAATCCACATTTCCTTCAATTCCATCAATTTTTCCTGATTCTGTATATTGCCATATATCAAAATCATATGGATATAATGGTTTTTCCTGGTAATCTGCATACCATTTAATATAATCGTTAAATAACTCTAATTTCATTTTTGTAGTAAATGTTTTTGCATTTGCATAAATACTTGGATTATAATTATTTTCTTTGATTATATTACAAAATTGTAATGTCATTTTTGTTATATCTTCTTCAGTTAAATTATCTGTTCTAGCTTCATCATCTTTGATTTTTTCTAGATCGAATACAACTGGGTAAGTAATATTTTTTTCTTGCAAATGTGATAATACAAATTCTGCTTCTTCTTGTATTTCATCACTTGATATCGCTTGTGAAAAGAAATAAACGCCAATCTCAATTCCTTCCTCTGTTGCATTTTTATAATTTTGTTCAAAATCCTTATCTAATACGATATTTCCAGATTTTCCATATCCCCTATACCCTAATCGTAATATTGCAAATTCTACTCCAGCATCTTTTACTTTTGACCAATCAATATTTTTTTGGTGCTCAGATACATCTATTCCAAGCTTTGTTGTATAATTATTATCTTCATACTTTAAAAATCCATTTTCATTTTTTAAATATGTATCCCATTCATATTTATTCTTTTTTGCCATATTATTATATGGTACTTTCAAGTACCCTTCTTCTATGTCATATATAGTAATTTCTGTTATTTCTTCAGTTTGTTCTGTATTTTCTGTATTATCCTGGCTATCATTTTCTTGTTTTTTTCTATTACTAAATATTGCTACAAAAGATATAAGAATAATAATTATTATTAATAAAAATATTACAACTCTCTTTTTCATATTTACCCCATTTTAAAAGTTCAATAATATATTTTGTACATTTTAATATTATATATAAATCATTATTTTTGTACCAATTTCATTGTATCATGTTCTTTTTTTATAGTCAATTTGTTACTTTTCTTTTATCTAGCATTTGTGATTTATTTTAAATTTCAAAAAACTTATTTAATCAACTAAATTTTATAAACTAAAAACCTTATAGAATAGTAAATTATTCTATAAGGTTTTTTCTAGATTATTTTATATCTTCAGGTTCGCTTTATTTTAACTTCATTGAAAGTAATTTTGAAATACCACTTTCTTCCATTGTAACACCATATACTGTATCTGCCGCTTCCATAGAACCTTTTCTATGTGTAATTACTAGGAATTGTGTATTTTGTGAAAATTTCTTTAAATATTCTGCATATCTAAATACATTTACATCATCAAGTGCCGCTTCAATTTCATCAAGTACACAGAATGGTGCTGGATTGATTTTTAAAATTGCAAATAATAATGCTATTGCTGTAAAGGCTTTTTCTCCTCCTGATAGAAGCATCATATTTTGTAATTTCTTTCCTGGCGGTTGAACTGTAATATCAATTCCACACTCTAAAATATTTTCTTCATCTGCTAAGCTCAAGCTTGCATTTCCTCCACCAAATAATTCTTTGAAAACTTCTCCAAAATTTTTATTAATAATTTCAAATTGTTGTCTAAATTGTTCTTTCATTATTGTTGTCATTTCAGATATAATCTTTCTTAATTTCGCCATTGTATCTTCTAGATCTTGTCTTTGTTCACTCATAAATTCATATCTTTCTTTTAAAGTTTTATATTCTTCTATTGAATCAACATTTACACTACCAAGTTCTTTTATATCTGTTCTTAAATTATTTACTTTTCTTTGTGTTTGTTGAACATTATCTGGTTTCTTATATTCTCCAGCATTATTAGGAGTTAATTCATATTCTTCCCACATTTTGTTTATAATCAAATTAATATCATCTTCAAGTTTAGCTTTCTTAACATCAATTTTAACAATTTGTGCTTTTAAATCTTCAATCACATGGAATTTAGCAGAGATTTCTTCTTCTTGTGATTCTAGTTTTTTATTTTTTTCTATTCTACTTTGTTTTAACTCTTCTATTTTTGCACCACTTGTTTCAACTTCTTGTTTTATTTGTTGTATTTTTTCATTTATATCGACTATAGAATTTTCTAGATCTTTATTTTCTTCTACAATTTTTTCAATTTGCATCTTTTTATTTTCTATGCTCTTATTTGCATTTTCTGTTTCGACATTTATTCTTTCCACTATTTCTTCTATAGAAGCTTCACTCTCATCAAATGATGACACTGAAATTTTTAAGTTAGTTATGTCAAAATTTAGGTCATCTATATATTTTTGATTATCTTTATTAGCTAAAGCAAATTCAGTTATAATTTTATTTAGATCATCAATTTCTTTAGATAATTCTTCAATATTTTTTGTAGCATTTTCCTTATTAGAAACACACTCAATTTTATTTTTATCTAATTCTTGTGTTTCGTTTCTTAGTTTTTCAAGTCTATCTTCTACTTTTCCAATATTTTCTTCGATAGATTCTAATTTTTGTTTTTTAGTTGCATATTCAATTTCTATTTCTTGTAATTGTTTTTCTAGACTTAATGCAAGTTCTAATGTGTCTTCTATAGAATTTTCATATACTTGTTTTTCTTTTTTAAGATTTTCTAATTTTTCTTTTTGCTTCTTTATTTCTTTTTCTAAGTTTTCAATTTCTCTTCCTCTACCTAGAATATTTACAGTTTTCTTAGCTACTGATCCACCTGTTATTGCTCCTGATGGATTTATTAAATCACCTTCTATTGTAATTATCCTAAATGAGTAATTATTGTTTTTGGCCACTTTTATTGCTGTATCCATATTATCAACGATAACAGTTCTACCTAATAAGTTTAATATTATTTGTTCATATTTTTTACTATATTTTACTAAATCTGATGCTATACCAATAATTCCTGGTTCTTTACCTTTGATTTTATCTAACTTTTTACCTTTTACTGATGATATAGGTAAAAATGATGCTCTACCTAAATTATTTTTTCTTAAATGCTCTACTAATCTTTTTGCATCTTCTTCTGTTTCAGTAACAATATTTTGTAAAGATAATCCTAAACACATTTCAATTGCTGTCTCATATTCTTTTGGAACTTCTACAATATTTGCTAAAACACCATGCATACCTTTTCCTAAGTCTTTTATATTTTCACAATCTTTTAAAAGTTCTTTTACACTTTTTACATATCCTTCTTTTTCTTTCTCAGTTTCAATCAAGAATTTTAATCTAGATTCTTTTATTCTTATATCACTTTCTAAATTATTTATAGTCATTTCAAAATCTTTAATTTTTTTATTAGCTTCTTCTTTCTTTTCAGAAATTTGTTCAAGCTCTTTCAATGCCTTATTTTTCTTATTTTGAATTTCATAAAATTCTTTTGAAACTTCCTCTTTTACTAATCTTGTAGCATCTAATTCAGATATATTATTTTGTATTTCTAGTTTTATTTGTTTTTGTCTTTTTTCATCATTTTCAAATTTAATATTTTGTTCATTTATATATGAACCCAATTCATATTTTTTATCTGTATTTTCTTCTACTTTTTTCTTATGTTCTTCTATTTCTAACTCTTTTTTAGAAAGTTTTTTTGTTATTTCGTCTAATTCTTTTTGCTTATCAGCTAATTCCTTTTCAAATTTTTCTTTATTATTTTTTAAATTATTTTTCTTTTCTTCTTTTTGTTCAATCTCTTCTTTTAATTCATTTATTCTTTTATTTAATTCTTCAATTTCTGTTTCAAATCTTTCTTTATTATCTTTATTATTAGCAATTCTGGTATTTGCAACATTTATATCTGAATTAAGCATTTCGATTTCTTTTTTACTTTCAAATCCTAGATTAGACATATTTTCAATTTTTTGAGTAATTTCGTCAATCTCATTTTTTAATTCTTCTTTAAGATTTTTTATTCTTTCTAATCTTCCTTCTTCATCATTACAGTTTGTTTTCAATATTTCTTCATCTTCTATAACTTGTGTTAAAGTTTGTTTATATTTTTCAATATTATATATAAATAATCCTATTTCAATACTTTTTAATTCTTCTTTTAGATTCAAGTATTTTTTTGCTTTATCTGCTTGAAGTTTCAAAGGTTCCAAATTTGTCTCGATTTCTGATAATATATCATTTATTCTTAAAAGATTTAACTTAGTACTTTCTAATTTTTTCTCTGATTCTGCTTTTCTTGTTCTGTATTTTACTATACCTGCCGCTTCTTCAAAAATATGTCTTCTATCTTCAGATTTATTACTTAAAATCTCATCTATTTTACCTTGTCCAATTATTGAATATCCATCTTTTCCAATACCTGTATCCATAAATAATTCCAATACATCTTTTAGTCTACAAGGTACTTTATTTATAAAATATCCAGTTTCTCCACTTCTAAATAATTTTCTAGTCACAGTAACTTCTGTATATTCAATTGGAAGAGTTCCATCTTCATTATCAAATACTAATGAACATTCAGCAAATCCTAAAGATTTTCTATTTTGAGTTCCTGCAAAAATAATATCTTGAGATTTAGCACCTCTTAATGATTTCATGCTTTGCTCTCCCAAAATCCATTTTATTGCATCAACTATATTACTTTTTCCAGATCCATTTGGACCTATAACACTTGTTATACCAGGCATAAATTCTAACACTGTTCTATCAGCAAATGATTTAAAGCCTTGCATTTCTAGTCTTTTTAAATACATTTATTATCACCTTATATTTCTCATATTTTTCCTTTTGTATTATACCCTAAGCTTTTTTTATTTTCAATTGTTTTTTAGGATTTTTTAGTCTAATCAATCTTATCTTAAATAATATTACAAAAGTCGAACTTTGCAATTAAATTTCATCGCAAAATTCGACTTTATCTTTTTTATTTTTATTCCTCATTTTAATGCAATAACTAACCTGTTTTTTTGAAGTGTCCCCAAAAACATCCCAAAACCATTAATCAAAATATGTACTTATTTCTTGTAGTTCTTCAAAATTGTGTTGTCTTAATATTTCATAAGTAATAATTGCAACTGAATTTGATAAATTTAAAGATCTTAATGTTGGAAGCATTGGTATTCTTATTGTTTTTTGATCTAAATATTTTTCTAATAACCATTCTGGCAAGCCTTTTGTTTCTTTACCATATAATACAAATACTTCATCCATTGTAGAATAATTAATATCAGTATATTTAGTTTTTCCCTTAGTTGTAGCAAAAAACATATTATTTTCTTCTGGTGGATATTTCTTCAAAAATTCATCTAATGAAATATGTTCTTCTATATCTAATTTATCCCAATAATCAAGTCCAGCCCTTTTTATTGATTTTTCATCTATTTTAAATCCTAATGGATGAACTAAATGTAATTTTGCACCTGTTATCGCACATGTTCTTGCAATATTACCTGTATTTTGTGGTATTTCTGGTTCTACCATTACTATATTTAATTTCATACTTATCCTCTTTTCCATTTTCACACTATTTATTTAATCTCTGCCTTACATATTCATAAAGGACTATACCTGTTGCAACAGAGGCATTTAAGCTTTCTGTTTTACCTAACATTGGTATTTTTACTTTTTCATCTGCCATATCTTGTATTTCTTTTTCAACACCATTAGCTTCATTTCCAACAACTATTACTTTTTTATTATAATCAACATCATAAATAGAATTATTAGTTTGAAGTGATGTAACCATTATTTTAAAATGATGATTTTTCATTTCTTTTAATGTATTTTTTAAGTCTTCACATTCAATGATTTTGACTCTAAATATTGCTCCCATTGTAGAACGTACTACTTTGGGATTAAAGCAATCCGCTGTTCCTTTAGATACTAATATTTGTGTAAGTCCTATACTATCTACTGTACGAAGTATTGTTCCTAAGTTTCCTGGATCTTGTAAATCATCTAAAGCAACTATAATATCTTGAGAATAATCAATTCCATTTTCTGTGTTTTCTTTACTTACAACTGCTAATATTCCTTGTGGATTTTTAACTTCAGTTATTGAATTAAATATTTGTTTTGTAACATAAATACACTCATATTTAGCAATTTCATAAGTTAATTCTTTAGGAATTATTTCAGTGTTATCACACTCTTCACAAATTATTATTTGTTTTATTTCAGCCTTTTCTTGAATTGCTTCTTTTACTAATTTAATTCCTTCTATCATATATTCATTATTCAAATCTCGATATTTTTTATCTTTTAATTTTTTTATATGTTTGATAAATTCATTATCTTTACTTGTGATTTTTTGCATAATTACCCCCAATTAATCACTAATAATTTTATTAAAACTATCATCTTTTAAAAAATCCGTTACTTGTTTTAAAATAGTTTTTTCATCTGTTGAACCAATCTCAAATGTAACCATAGGTTTAATTCCAGCAGAAAATTTAATTCTGTTTCTATATTTTTTTACCAAATTTGCTATATCAATATTATCTCCATTTCCTTCAAAAGTAAACACAACAGCAGTTTTTCTACTAATAATTTTTGATATTTTTAATTCTTTTGCTAAATATTTTATTCTAGCAATGCTTATTAAGTTTTCTAATTCTTTTGGCATATTACCATATCTATCTATTATCTCATCTATTACATCTTGAATATTTTGTTCATTTTTACACAATGCAATATTTTGATAAATCTCAATTTTTTGACTTGAATCTGATATATATTCATCTGGTATATAACTTGTAACATTTAAATCTATTTGAATATCTGGAATTTCTTCTACTTTTATTCCTTTTGATTCTTTGATTACTTCATCTAGTAATGTACAATATGTTTCATATCCTACTTGTTCTAAATGTCCAGATTGAATTTCACCAAGTAAACTTCCCGCTCCTCTTATCTCTAAATCTCTCATCGCAATTTTGAATCCAGATCCAAATTCAGTAAATTCTTTTATTGCTTTTAATCTTTTATCTGCAACTTCTGATAACATTTTATCTTTTTTATAAGTAATATAACTATATGCTTGTTTGTCTGCACGGCCTACTCTTCCTCTTATTTGATAAAGTTGTGCTAACCCCATTCTATCAGCATTTTCAACAATTATTGTATTTGCATTTGGAATATCGATTCCTGATTCTAAAATTGTTGTACAAACAAGGACATTTGTTTCACCATCTGTAAATTCTTTCATTATTTCTTCTATTTTGCTACCTGTCATTTGTCCATGTGCAAATGATACTCTAGCTTCTGGAACTAATCTTGATATTGAATTTGCTTTTCTTTCTATTCCTTCTACATTATTAAATATATAGAAAACTTGGCCATTACGTTCTAATTCTTTTGTTATTGCTTCTTTGATTATTTCTTCATCATATTCTAAAACATATGTCTGAACTGGTTTTCTATTTTGTGGTGGATCGTAAATTACAGACATATCTCTAACACCTACAATTGACATATGCATTGTTCTAGGTATTGGAGTTGCTGTCATTGTTAATACATCAACATTTGTTTTATATTGTTTTATTTTTTCTTTATCTTTTACTCCAAATCTATGCTCTTCATCTATTATTAATAATCCTAAATCTTTAAACTCTACATCTTTACTTAATAATCTATGTGTTCCTACAACAACATCTACTTCTCCAAGCTTTAATTTTTTTACTACTTCATCTTGATATTTCTTTGTTTTAAATCTATTTAATATCTCAACTTTAATTGCAAATTCTTCCATTCTTGATTTAAATTCTTCATATTGTTGTTCTGCAAGGACTGTTGTAGGCGCTAAATATGCAACTTGTTTTTGATCCATAACAGCTTTAAAGGCTGCTCTTATTGCAACTTCTGTTTTGCCATAACCAACATCTCCACAAAGTAATCTATCCATTGGCTTTACATTTTCCATATCTTTTTTTACTTCTTCAATACATCTTAATTGATCATCAGTTTCTTGATATGGAAATCTCTCTTCAAATTGATTCTGCCAAGGTGTATCAGGACTAAATGCATAACCTTTTGAATGTTCTCTTTTTGCATAAAGTTCAATTAATTCTTTAGCTACTTCTCTTAAATTCTTCTTTACTTTTGCTTTTGTATTTTGCCAATCTTTACTTCCAAGTCTATTAATTTTAGGTTTTGCACCATCTCCCCCAATGTATTTTCTAATAGTATCTAATGCATTTGTTGGAATATAAAGTATAGCATCATTTTGATATTTAATCTTAATATAATCTTTGGTTATACCATCTGCTTTTATTGTATTTACGCCAATATAAACACCTATTCCATAAGTTTTATGCACAACATAATCTCCAATTTTAAGATCTGCAAATACAATTTTTTCTCCATCTTTATATACTGAACTTACAACTTTTCTTTTCTTTTTATCGCCATCAACTATGTTATCAGCTGATATAACTATTTGATTTAATTCAAAATTTTCAAATCCAGTTGTTATTTTTCCAACAGAAAGTGTAACAATACTTTCTTGTGATTTTGCTATAATAGTTTTATCAAGATTTTCTTCTATCTTATATATTATCTCTTCTTTTTCAAAAATGGCTTTTAACTTTTTTATTTTTTCTTTGTTATCAACTAAAACTATAACTTCTTTATTTTCATTCATCCATTTTCTTAAGTCTTTTACTAATTCTTCTATTTCACTTTTAAAATAGTTTATTTCTCGATATTTAAAACTATATTTTTCTGCTTGAATATTTGATTTATCATCAAACTTTTCTAAATATATTTGTTGTCTATCATTTATATCTTCGATTATAGTTTCAAATGTTTGTATATTTTGTATAGCTTCAGGAATTATCTTATTTTTTTCTAAAAGTGAACTCATTAAACTTTTATTATCTTTATTTATATTGCTCTCTCTTTGTTGTATTTTAGAAATATCATCAAATACAATAATATAATTACTATTTAAATAATCTAATAAATTTTCTTGTTTCTCATAAAAACAATCAAAATATTTATCCACTTTACTTATATAATCGCCATGTAAAATTTGTTCAATATCTTGGTTTGAATTTTCTTCTTGCTTTTCATTTAATACCTTTTTTCTTATATTATTACATATATTTTCTTTAGGTTGTTCTAAAATATATTCATGAGCTGGCTTAATAGAGATTTTGTCTATTGTTTTAATTGATCTTTGGCTAGATATACTAAATGTTCTTATTGAATCTATTTCATCACCCCAAAATTCAACTCTAACTCCCAGTTCTTCAGTTAATGAAATATCTAAGATACCACCTCTTACTGAAAATTGCCCTCTTCCATCAATAAGCTCATACCTAACATATCCTAATTCGATTAATTGTTGTTTTATTTTTTCTAAATCTTTTATATCTCCAATTTTAAAATCTATAGCATTTTTATATAAAACCGATTTGGCTGGCAATCTTTGCATTATTGCTTCAATTGTTGTAACAACTATCAAATTCTTTTTACTTACTATTTCATTCAAAGCCTCTATTCTCTGATATGGTAAATCTTTACTTTCTGCTACATAATCATAAGTTACTACTTCTTTTTTAGGAAACATTACTATTTTATCTGTAAAATACTCCAAATCATCTTTTATTCTTTTAGCTTGAATTTCATTATATGTAACAATACATAATGGTTTCTTTGTAAACTCATTTATACCAGCAACTAATCCAATTCCTCCCACGCCAATTAAGCCCGATATTTCTATCGGACTTTTTTTATTTTCTATTTCTTTAATCAAATCAACAAACTTAGCACTTTTTCCAAGTTTACCTATTATTGTATTCAATCAGTGTCAGCTCCTTTAATACGTATTTACAATATATGAATTATATCATGTTTTCTCTTTTTTTTCAACTGTTTTTGGGGACACTTCAAAAAAACAGGTCCGCCATAACAAAAAAAACAATCTCCCATTTAATATTATGAGAGATTGTAAGCTATATGTTTTTTTGAAGTGTCCCCAAAAGCAGACCTAAAAACATTATTTTACTGATTTATATTTATTATATTTCTTGTAAGAAATTACTGCTATAGCAATTGCTGCAACTACTCCAGCTCCAATCAAGCTACCAACTCCTGTTTTTGGTATTTCTTTTCCTCCAGTAGTTGAAGAATCAACTTGTTTTGTTGGTTCAGTTTCTCTTTTTGATGATTCTTCTTTCTTTGAATTATCATTTTGTTTTTCATCTTGCTTATTACCATCATTTTGTTTTTGTTCGTCATCTTTCTTATCACCGTCTTTTTTATCATCAGCTTTTTTCTCATCATCTTTTTTCTCGTCGTCTTTTTTCTCGTCATCCTTCTTTTCTTCTTCACCATTTGCTTTTACTGCTATAGTTTTTGTTATTTCTCCTAAATCTATATTTTCAAGGTCATCAGTACAAATATTAACATCACTTAATTTTATTGTATATTCTCCATCTTCAGTTCCATCTTTTACTTTTAATTTTAATGAAAACATATCTTGATCTTCAGAACTAGGTAATGTTCCGTCTCTTGCAGCTACTATCATACTAGCAGTCATAGTCAAATCTCCCCAATCTGACTCTTTTACTAATTCTACTAATTCAAAATCATTATTTTCTTCTTCTATAAATGATGCCTTTGCTCCAACTATTCCTTCTCCAGCATTTATATTTTTAGCTCTTACTTTTACTATAAATTCTTCTCCTGGTTTAACAGTTTCTTTTGATGGATTTAATTCCACATCACAACTATATTCTTCATCAGCATAAGAACTAACCATTCCAACACCAAAAACTAAAATCATTATTAAAATACTAACAATTGCCTTTTTCATGTGTATTCCTCTTTTCATTATATCCTATTTTCTTATGATGATTATATCATATATTTTTTACAAATTAAAATACAAAAATTACTATTTTATATTTTTAAAATAAAAAAAAGAAAATATATTTTCTTTCTTTTTCTCTATTCGTACGGATTTTGGCGTTTTAAAAGATTCTATATTTTCTTTTTTTAAAGTTATATGTTTTTTTTATTACATTTTTGTTACATTTTCATTACATAGCAGAATATTTATTTGTTATTTTACTCTACTTTATCTAAAGTTATTTTATCTAACACCTTCCAATTTGGTTTTTTATTTCCTAAATTTGGATCACTTGTTGCTGCTAAATATCTTTTTAGTTTTACTATATCTGTTAAATCTATATTTCCATCTTGTGTTGTATCTGCTATTAATTTCTTTCTGTCATTTAATCTCCAGCTTTCTTTTCCTCCCGCATTTCCTTCTACAGCTACATGTCTTATTATAGCAATTATATCATTTAGTTCTATTTTTCCGTTTTCATCTATATCACCTAGCAATACTTCCACTTTGTCTGTTGTTGGTTTTACATCTTTTTTAATTACTACTTCACATACATTTGATGCTACATTTTCATTTCCAGCTTTATCTGTACATTTTCCAGCAGCTACGCTTACTTTTTGTGTACAATCTCCTTCATTTGTTACTACCATTGTATATACTTTTCCTGAGCCTTGTAGTTCTCCTACTGTTCCATTTTCCACTGTTACATCTTCTTTTGCAAATCCTGTTACTTCTTCATCAAATGTAAATGTATATGTTACACTACTTGCATTTGTTGTTCCAGACGGATTTGATGTTATTTCTACTGTTGGTGCTGTTTTATCTATCACCATTGTCTTTTCTACTTTTTTATTTAAGTTTCCTGTCTCTGATTCACATACACCTTCTGGTATA
This sequence comes from uncultured Clostridium sp., assembly GCA_946545015.1. Classification (GTDB taxonomy): domain Bacteria; phylum Bacillota; class Clostridia; order TANB77; family CAG-508; genus CAG-269. Next base: position 264 of record CAMNMV010000008.1, on the reverse strand, counting down.
ATTACTTTTTGTGTACAACTTCCATTATTTGTTACTTCTAATGTATATACATTTTCATTTCCTGTAAATGTTCCTTTTTCTCCATTTTCTACTGTTATATCATCTTTTGTAAATCCTATTACATTTTTATTAAATGTAAATGTATATATTATGCTACTTGCATTTGTTGGACTTTGTTTATTAGCTGTTATTTTACATGTCAATGTAGCTTTATCTATTACTATTGTACATTCATTTGATTTTTTATTTGCATTTCCTACTGTA
>CAMNMV010000007.1 GCA_946545015.1 uncultured Clostridium sp. | reverse complement strand
GTAATACATCTCTTTTTGCTATAAATCCTCTTCTTGGCACTATTCTTCCCTCCTTAAATTTTATTTGATGTTTTATTTTGAAAACATCTCGGTACTCTGATAGGTCATTCCTATCCGCATAGCGCTTAATATCTATTTTAAATTTAAGTACCTTAAATTTTCGATAAAATAACAAGCACTACTTATTAAATTGTTTTAAGCTAAATTTTATTTCTTTGGTTTTTTAGCTCCGTATTTAGAACGCGCTTGCATTCTATCTTTAACACCAGCTGTATCTAATGTTCCTCTTATGATATGGTATCTAACACCTGGAAGGTCTTTTACCCTACCACCTCTAATTAATACAACACTGTGTTCTTGTAAGTTATGTCCTATACCTGGGATATAAGATGTAACTTCATAACCATTAGAAAGTCTAACTCTGGCAACTTTTCTTAAAGCTGAGTTTGGCTTTTTAGGTGTTACTGTTTTAACAACTGTACAAACACCTCTTTTTTGTGGAGCTCTATTATTTGTTAATTTTTTATTTTTTGAGTTCCATCCATGTTGTAAAGCTGGTGCAGTTGATTTTGTTACTCCAGTTTTTCTTCCTTTTCTAACTAATTGATTAATTGTTGGCACTTAAATTTCACCTCCTGTAAAATATAATAAACCGTTACGGAAACGCCTTTTTAGGCAATTTATCATAACGGTTTATATTGTATCATTTTTTTTTGAATTAGTCAAGAAAAATGTTAATATTTTTATAAATTATTCAACACTTTTTAATGATTCAATCATATCTATTTTCTTGATTTTTTTCTTCATCATAAAGTTAGTTATTAAAGTAAATGTTAAAGTTATTGAAACTGATATTATAAAGTCCACTATATTTAATTCTACAGGTATCATAATAGTTTCAACTTCAGCACTTTGAATTATTAATCCTAAAACTGATATTCCAGCAAAAACTCCTAGTAATGATCCAAATATTGTTAAAATTATGTTTTCACGGAATATATAATGCTCTAGTTCTTTTTTATAGAATCCTAATAACTTAAATGTTGCAAGTTCTCTTCTTCTTTCTTCTATATTTATATTATTAAGGTTTATTAATACTACAAATGATAATAAACTTGCACATCCTATAAATAAGAATACTATACTAGATAATCCTGATAAACTTTTTTGATAATCAGCATTTAAATTTCTAACATATACAGTACCACTAATTTGATCATCTTCTTTTAAATCATTTGATAATGTCACTTCTTCGTCTTCATTAATTTCTTCTAAATTAGCTATAAATAAATTATATTGTATTTCTTTTTCATATATTTGTGTATATAATTCTGGAGTCATATACATATAATTATATACATAGTTTTCAGTAACACCTGTTACTTGTACTATTTTTTCTTTATCATCTTCTATAAGTTTTACTGTATCTCCTGCTTTTACATTTAAAACTCTTGCTAATTTTTCTGTTAAAACAATTCCATCATCAGTTAATTCAATAGATTTTTGTGTTTCTCTTTCTTTTAAATTTATATATTTTGAAATTTCATCTTTTTTCATTACAGTATAGAATATTTCTTTATTAACTCCATTAGCTTCTATTGTAGACATTTGTTGTCTAGCTGGTGTACATTCCTTAACTTTATCTTGTTTTTCAATAAATTCTTTTAATTTTTTTGCATCCTCTTCTTTAGCAACAGTTGATAAATTTACTTCCATATCATAAATTCTTACTTCAGCAAATTGTCTTAAAGCAATATTATTCACTGTACTATTTAATGATATGCCAGAATATATAAGCATTGTACATCCAGCAATACCTATTAATGTCATAAATAGTCTTCTTTTATATCTAAATATATTTCTAAAACAAATTTTAAACAAGAAACTTAATCTTTCCCAGAAAGTCGGAATTCTTTCTAATAGTATATTTTTACCTTCTTTAGCTTGTTTCGGTCTCATTAGCAAAGCCGGTTTTTCTTTTAATTCTTTTTTAGTAATTACAAATGTCACTCCAACCGTCGCAACTATTGATATCACGCTTGCTAATGTTGTATAGAAGACATTTATTTCTATTAACAAATCTGGTAATATGTACAAACTACTATATGCTGCAAACAGTACTTGTGCAATTAATGTACTTCCTATTAATGTTCCTAATATAAGTCCTAAAACAGTAGCAGATAATGAATATAAAATGTATTTAATCATTATAGTTGATTTTTTATATCCCAATGATTTTAATGTTCCTATATTCATTCTGTCTTCTTCTACCATTCTAGTAATTGTTGTAACCGTTACTAAAGCTGCAACAATAAAGAACATTACAGGGAATACTTTTCCCATGATTCCTATTTTTTCTAAGTCATTATCTAAAGATTTAAATGCACTACTTTCATATAATTTTATTGTTTGAGAAATAGCTTCAAAACTTGCCAAATCCTTTTTAGCTGTTAATATTTTAGTTTTAGCCTTTTCAACTTTTTCATCAATATTGGCATCTTCTAATTCTTTAATTGATTTATTTAATTCTTTTTGATTGTCTTTTATTTGTGAAACTGCTTCATTTAAAAGTGCATTACTTGTAATTCCATCATTATTGGCTAATTCTAAAAATTGATTATAAAATTCTTCTTGTTTTTCATCTATTTCTTCTTGAATTTTATTTATCTCATCATTTTTATCTTTAAGTCTTTTTTCTAAATCATTATATTCTTCTTTATATTCTTCAAATTCTCTTTTCTTAGTATTATATTCATAGTCTAATTTATTGCTTTCTCGTGTTAATTCTACATATTTAGAATTTTCTTCTCCTACTAAACGACTTTCATAAACTTTACTATTTATTAAAATATTCATGTCATTTAGTTCTTGTTCTTTTTCATCTCGAGAAGATTTTAAAACTTCATATTCTTCTTCTATTTTATCTCTATCTTCTTTTTGCTGTTTCAAAGAAGAATATAATTCGTTTAATTTATTCTTATTAGGCATCAATCCGTCTGACATTTGCATTGTTGAGGCAACTTGAATAACGGCATCATTTATCTGTTCTTGAGAAGAAATAATTTTTTCTCTAGCAGCTTTTTCTGCCTTTATCGCTTTTTTGATATTAGACTCATTTTTTGATATTTTTTCATTATTTTCATTATATTTTTCATCAAATTTTGAGTTTACCAAATCCTCATTTACTTTTTCTACTCTCTTAGCTATTTCATCTAATTTATCCTTATATTCTTGAGATGTTCTTTCAATATTTATATCTATATTTGTTTTTAAATATATTGCTGAATATTGTTCTAATTTCATTGAATCTTCTAAAACAGAAATAAATCCTTCAAGCTCACCATTTTCTAATTCTGTACTTCCATAAAAGAATGATAAAAATACAGGATTTCTAGTTACCCCTACTATTTCGAATTCAGTATTAGAAAACTTTCCACTTATATCTTCACCTTTTTTAAATATTTCTATTTTATCACCAACATTATATCCATAAACATTTTTTAGTTTTGTATCTATAAGACATTCATTTACCTTTTCAGGTTCACGTCCTTCAATCAAACTATTTTTGTTAATCTCTCTATCTTTATTTGATGAAATAACCCTTATTGGTATATTTTTCTTTTCGGATTTTGTTAGAACATCATAACTGTAAATTGTTTCAGCTTTTTCTACTCCATCTATTTCCTCAAATTTTTTGACATCATCTTTTTCATATCCCAAATTTGATAATAATTGTATATCAAAAATATTTGTATCTTTTAAATATTGCTCTGTTGTATTTTTCATATCAGGAGAGACTGAATTCATTCCAACAAAAAAACCTACGCCTAACATTATTATAAGTACTATCGAAATATATCTAAATATACTCTTTTTTAGCTTTCGTACAGAATCTTTATAATACATTGTTAGTTTCATTACCACTCTACCTCTTCTATGGATTTTACATTTTTGTTAATTAAATTTCTCTCGATTTCTCCACTTTTCATTTTTATTATTCTGTCTGCCATTGGTGCAATTGCTTGGTTATGTGTGATTATTAAAACTGTCATACCACTTTTTCTAGCTGTATCCTGTAATAATTTCAATACTTCTTTACCTGTTTTATAATCCAAAGCCCCCGTTGGTTCATCGCATAATAGTAATTTTGGATTTTTAGCAATAGCTCTAGCTATTGAAACTCTTTGTTGTTCTCCACCTGATAATTGAGATGGAAAATTATTTATTCTATGTGAAAGTCCTACTTGAGTTAATATTGTTTTTGGATTTTTAGCATTTTTACATATTTGTGTGGCTAATTCCACATTTTCTATTGTTGTTAAATTTTGAACTAAATTATAGAACTGAAATACAAATCCTATATCTTCTCTTCTGTATTGTGTAAGTTGTTTTTCATTGTAATTTGATATATCTTTACCGTCAATTAATATTTGTCCTTCTGTTGGTGTATCCATACCACCTAGCAAATTTAATAATGTAGTTTTTCCTGCTCCACTTTCTCCTACAATTACTACAACTTCTCCTCTTTTGATATTAAATGATACATCTTTTACTGCATTTACTTCTATGTCACCTGATGTATATGTTTTTGTTAAATTTCTAATTTCTATAAAATCCATCCTTCCCTAGTTTTTTAACTAGGCTTCAACTCCTTTCACCATTAAATTGTACTTCTTCTATTTTACCATATTTTTGCATTTTTTTCAATACAAAAAGCCAAAAAAACTTAGGGAAATACAATTTCCCCAAGTTTTTTATAATGTGCTATAATACTTAAAATATTATCCAGCATTTGTTCTTTCTTTTTCTGCTTCTTTCTTTTTCTCTTCTTCTTTTTCTTTTTCTTCACTAATTGTTTTTATTTCATCAATATCTACTTTTTCTTGTTCTTCTTTACTTAAACCTGTTTTTGCATATTCTAACATTTTCTTTAATCCATCTTTATCATCTAGTACACTATTTAATAACTCTTCTTCAAAATATACTTCTTTACCATCCGCATTAGTATATTTTGCTTTAAAATCTCCCATTTGTGATTTTACAACATCATAAATAGCTTGAGTTGATATTGGTCTAGTATTATCTTTCATCTTATTTAATACACATTTCATTAATTCGTTATATGTATTTTCGAGTACTATACCTTTATTAGCACTTTTGTAATTTTCATATAGATTTTTCCATTTTTCTCCTAATGGTTTTTCGCCATTATCGTGTTTTGTATAGAATTTTGAAAATTCAAGTTCATCAGGTATTTTTTCATTATCAACTTTATTACCATTTTTCCATTCATCATCGCGTGTCTTTTTCTTTGCTTCAGCTTCCTCTTTCCTCAACTCTTCTAAATGTTTTATTTTATCAACATCTATTTGAGTTTGTTCTTTTTTAGGTAAAGTTTCCTTTATATATTCAAAAACTTTAGAAGCTGTAGAATATTCTCTGAACATATATAATACAAAAACATCATTAAATTTAGCATTTTGGCCATCCGGTAATTTTATTTCTTTATCACTCCACTTTTCAGCATTTCTTAACAATGCATTTATATCAACAGTTTTTGTATCTTTCATTTGTTTTCTTACTTCTTGTAATAAACTATTATAAATGTTTTCTTTTTCTTGTTCTACTTCTGCTTTATCTATAGATCCTTTATCAACCATAGTTTTAAAGAATTCATCCCATTTTTCTCCTAACGGATTTTTTCCATTTTTACATTTTTCACAAAAATCTTTGTATGTATATCCTTTTGGTAATTCATTTTCTTTTTTTGCTTCTTTTTTGGCTTCTTTTCTTTCTTTTGCTTCTTTCTTTTGTTTTTCTAATTGTTTTTTAGATACATATCCTTTAACTTCAAAACCACTATCTGCTGCTTTTTCAGCAACTTCTGCCCATTTATCATCAGAAAGAAAAAATGTAGCTGGTTTCACATTTGTCATATCATATTGAGCAAATTTTTTATCTAAGTCTTCGCCATCCATATATTTTTTTAATAAAGAATTATATAATTGTCCATCTTTCACCTTTTCAAGTATAAATTTCATTAATAATGGTTCTATTCTTTCTTCTGCGATTTCTTTTCCTTCATTGCCAAAATTTCTCTTTGCTCTAGCAATTACATCTGCCTTACTGGCTTTATAATCTTTAAAATTATAAGTAGCGTTAATATCTCCATATTTATATGTTATAGTTCCATCATCATTTAATTTTACTTCTACTTTTTGATTTTTATCTCTTTTTGGTGGTTCTTGATGTTTTGTTGGATCTGGTTTTGGTGCTATTGGTTCTTTGGCTTCTTGTGTTGTTCTAGTTCCATTATTTTGAGTTTGTGCACTTTGTTGCGCTGGCTGTTGCATTGGTTGTTGTCCTGACCAATCATATCCACCATATACAGGTTGTCCATAATATTGATATGGTTGTCCTTGTGTCTGTGTTTGATTTTGAGTTTGTGTTTGAACTGGTTTTTCTTCTTTTTCTTTAAATTCCTTATCAAAATCATCATAAGTCAATGCATTAACTTTAGAGATTTCATCTTTAATCTCCATATATTCATCCATTAGCTGTTGTTTTGACATTTTTAAAAATGTTAAACGTAAGTCATTATCAGCATGTTGATTAGCAAACATTTTGGCATCTTTCTCAAGTGCTGCTATCTCCCCATCTATTGCATTAACATCAATATTGGGATCATTACTTCCTTTTTTCTTTTTCAAATCTGCGATTTTTTTAACAGTTTCAGATCTTTTTTTATTTAATTCTTCTTGTTCCTTTTCAATTTTCTCCACTTCTTCTTTTATTTTATCATCTTCTACCTTTACAGCTTCAGCAAGAATTTTAGCTCTACTATTTAATTCTTTCTTTCTTGAAGTTTTAGCACTTGATAATCCAGACTCAATCTTCTTCTTACTATCTCCGATTTTCTTTTCATCAGCTTTTATTTTGTCATTTAATTTTTTAATTTCTGGTTCAAAAGCCTTATAATTTGGGTCTTTTGAATCTAACGATAATATTCTATTATTCTTTTTCTCTTCCAATTTTTCAGTTTGTTCTATAACGCTTTGTTTTTGAGTTGCTAAATCTTTTAGTATTTCATTAAATTTATCTTTACTCATTTTTTCTCCCTCCGTACTTCTAAAAAATACACTCCTATACTTTATTATAGCATATTTTACCAGTTTTTACAACAGTTTTACATAAAAAATCACTTTAAATTCGAAATTAAAAAGAAGCCCTAAAAACCGCTTCTTATCCAAAGTTTCTAGACTTCTTTTTGAAAATTCCATATATCTTTGTTTTTTATCTCTTATTTTTTTACCTTCTAGTTCTGGAAGTATTCCAAAATTAGCATTCATTGGTTGGAATTTTTTATTTGGAGTTGATATATATTTTGCTAAACTTCCAATCATTGTATTTTCTGAAAAAATTATTCTTGAGAAATTTTCCTCTTTATCTTCTATTTTTCTAAAATCATTTATTGCATTTAGTGCAGCAACCATTCCTGAAGATATTGATTCAACATAACCTTCTACTCCTGTTATTTGGCCGGCAAAATAAATATTAGTATTACTTTTTAAATTATATGTTTCATCTAACAATTCTGGGGAATTTATATAAGTATTTCTATGCATTACACCATATTTAACAAATTCAGCATTGCTAAGTCCAGGTATCATACTAAACACTCTTTTTTGTTCTCCATATTTTAAATTTGTTTGAAAACCTACTAAATTATACATACTAGCCACTTTATCATCTTGTCTTAATTGAACAATAGCATATGGTCTTCTTCCTGTTCTTGGATCATCAAATCCTACTGGTTTTAATGGCCCAAATCTTAAAGTATCAATTCCTCTTTTTGCCATTACTTCTATTGGCATACATCCTTCAAATATTTCTCGTTTTTCAAATTCATGTAGTGTAACAACTTCTGCCTCTACTAGATTTTTCCAGAATTCTTCATATTCTTCTTGATCCATAGGTAAATTAATATAACTTTGTTCTGCTTTATCTTGTTCTTTTAACCTTTTATGCCATTCTTCAATTGTTTCTTCTTTTTGCTTTTCTTGTGAATATCTATCACCATAAAAAGCTATATCAAAATCTATACTTTCTTTATTAACAATTGGTGCCGCAGCATCATAGAAATAAAATTTATCTTGTCCTGTTATTTTTTGAATTTGTTCTGATAATCCAGAAGATGTTAATGGTCCTGTAGCTATAATTACTATACCATTATTTGCAATTTCTTCTAATTTATCAGTTACTTCCTCATTAATTATTTCTATTAATGGATTACTCTCAATTATTTTCGTTACTCTTTTGGCAAATTCTTCTCTATCAACAGCAAGAGCTTGACCTGCTGGTACTTTAGTTTCATCAGCAATTTTAATTAGTAAAGAATCTAATCTTCTTAATTCTTCTTTTAATAATCCGCATGCATTTGTTAGTAGATTTGATTTAAATGAATTACTACAAACAATTTCAGCTAAATTTTCATTGCTATGTGCCTCAGTAAATTTATTGGGTTTCATTTCATATAATTTTACTTTTATTCCATTTTTGGCTATTTGATATGCAGCTTCACAACCTGCTAATCCACCACCTATTATTGTTATATAATCCATTTATTTTCCCTTACCTTTTATTATAATATTATTTTTTACACTATTCAAACAAGCTCATTATATCTTCTTTAGAAAGTTTATTAATAAATGTTGTTTTCGTATCTAACACATTATCTATAAGTGTTTCTTTTTTACGTTGTAATTCATAGATTTTTTCCTCTATTGAATTTTTAGTAATTAATTTATAAACTTGTACATTGTTTTTTTGACCTATTCTATAAGCTCTGTCTGTTGCTTGATTTTCAGTAGATAAATTCCACCATGGATCATAATGAATAACCATATCTGCTCCAGTTAAGTTAAGTCCAGTTCCTCCTGCTTTTAATGAAATTAAAAATACTTTTATTTCCTCATTTGAATTAAACTCATCTACTAAACTAATTCTTTCTTCAACTTTTGTTGAACCAACCAATTTGAAGTATTTTATATTTTTTTCTTTTAATTGTTCTTCTATTATTCCAAGCATTGATGTATATGATGAAAATAACAATATTTTGTGTCCGCCATTTACAGCTTCTTCAACAATTTCCATACATTGTTCTAATTTACTACTTTCACCTTTATAATCTTTTATAAATAAACCTGGATGACAACAAATTTGTCTAAGTCTAGTAAGTGCTGCTAAAACTTTCATCTGATTACGTCCATAATTATTTTCTTGTATCAAGTTTGCAACATCTTCTTTTACATTTGCTAAATATGATAAATATATTTGTTGTTGTTCTTCTTGCATTTCACTTTCAAGAACTGTTACTTCTTTTTCTGGTAATTCAGTTAAAACTTCTTTTTTAGTTCTTCTTAATACAAAAGGTTCTATTAATGTTCTTAATTTTTCTAAACTATTCTTATCATCATCTTTTACAATTGGTATTTCATACATTGTTTTAAATTTTTTATATGTATACAAATATCCTGGCATTATAAAATCGAATATTGACCATAATTCAGCTAATGAATTTTCAATTGGTGTCCCAGTTAAAGCATATCTTGTTTCAGCTTTTAATTCTTTAATTGCTTTAGCATTTTGAGTATTACTATTTTTTAAATATTGTGCTTCATCAGCAATTATAAATTTAAATTTATAATCAAGATTTTTATATAAATCTATATCTCTTTTTAACAAATCATATGATGTAATAATTAAATCATATTCATTTATTTTTGATATAAGTGCTTTTCTTTCTTGTAAATTCCCCCTAATTACTAAAACATTTAAATCTTCAGCAAATTTACTAGCTTCTTTTTTCCAATTTAATGTCAATGAACTAGGAGCAATTACCAAACTTGCTCTTTTTGTATTTAAAGTTTCTTGACCTTCATACATATTTTGTTTATTACTATAGTTTTTAACATAATCTAATATAACTGATAATATTTGAATTGTTTTACCAAGTCCCATATCATCTGCTAAAATACCTCCAAATTTATATGTATCCAAAACTTTCAACCATTTATAACCTGTTTTTTGATAATGTCTTAAAGTTAAGTTCAATTCTTCTGGAACTGCCACTTCTTCAATTTGATTTTTATCCAAACTTGTTACTACATTTCTGTATTCATCATTTTTGGTAATTGGAGTAGATTTTATTTTTTTTAGTATTACGTTTAGATACATTGTTCTGTTTATAGGAAGCGTAATTTCTCCTTTTTGTAAATCTTTATAGCTTACATCCATTCCATTTATTAATTTATCAAAAAAATCTACTTCATTGCTATTTTCTAAATTTAGGAAACTGCCATCTTTTAGTCTATAATATTTTTTCTTTAATTCGTATTTTTCAACAGCTTCCTTTAATTCTTTTATATCAATATTTAAATCATCCAAATTAATTTCTAATAAATCATTTTGGATTTTTATTCCTACATTTCCTATTTTCAAACTTTTAATTTGCTTTGTCTTAAAATTATCTGTCACTAAAACATCAAACTTACTAATATACTGTTGTATTTCATCTGATAAGAAATTAAATATCTTTTCATCATCTGGCAATATAAATCTTAAATTCTTTACATCAAACATAAATCCTGTTTTTCTAAATATGTTTAATGCTTTAGTTTCTTCTATTACATTCCTTGGAATATTGATTTTTGCAGATTCATCTAATGGATTAAACTCTAGTTTTCCGTATCTAAAACTGACTTCAGAAATCACATTACCAGCTTTATCAAAGTCAAGAAATACTTTTACCTCTAATTGTTTTGGTTTATATTCTTCCAAATCAGATTCGTCTATATTTTTTATTTTTATAGAATTTTTCATTTTAGGCATAACAATAGAGAAAAATTGCGATAAATCTTTCTTTTCTAGAGTTACTTCTGTTAAATAATTTTGCCTAAACATATCAATAAGTTTAATTACTGTATTTTCATAATCTTTATCACATCTATATAATTTTTTATCAAATAAAATATATTTATAATCTTTTCCCTTTATCATAATTATTTTATATATATCTGTATTAGGCTCTATTATAAATTCTTCATCAGTTAATTGCTTTAATATAAATTCAATCTTAGGATTTTTCTCAACAAATTTTACCTTTTCTTCTTTTGCATCTTTAAAAAACTTAACTTCTTTATCTTTTAATAATTCAAATATTTCATCTATTCCGCTATTTCCTAGCATTATAGTATTTTCATTTAATGCTTTTCCATAATATTTATAATTACTATTTGAATTTGAATTTGCAAATTTTATCATTTCAGCATATTTCATAATAAATCTTAATAGTCCTTGACTTTCTTTACTAAAAGCCTCTTCGGTATGTACAAACTGTAATCCTTCTCTATATTTATATTTTTCTTTGTTTATTATTCTTGTATAAAATTCTGATAAATTTTTTATCTTATGCATTTTACTTTTCCCAATTAAGAATTCTACTTTCATATTTCCTGAAAATTTATCATATAAAATTTGAGGTTCTAGAGTAATTGCATCTTTTTCAATAACAATTCCTTCTTCACCTTCTATATTTTCTATTTCTTCATTATATAATATATTGACTATTTTATTAAAATTTTTATTTAAGTTCTGGTTTGGCATAGCTCTACTCCTTTACTTCGTTTAAATATTATACAATGAATATTCCAAAATTGCAAGTCAAGTATTCAATTATATATTCATAACTTGTAATAAAATCCCGTCTGAAAATCCCCCATTAAAAAAAGCCTAATTCTTTAGGCTTTTTTGTTCTATTCTATATAAAAAACTTACTATTTAATAAATTTACATTTATATATCCTGTTCTTCCATTTATTATTACTTTGTATAATCTCTGAATTTTATTATTAACTTTCAAAGTATAAATTTTATTAGTATAAAATTTTATTTTTTGTTTACTTTTTAAAACTATTGGAGTTGCTTTTGAATTTGCAATATGTCTTAATTTATTATTTTTATCTGATTTCAAATAAGATGTTGAATAGAATTTATATACAGATTTTGTTCTTGAAAAATCTAATATATGTGTTTCTTCATTTTTTACAATTTCTGATGTATTACCATTAATTTCCTTATAAATTAAATCTGATATTTGCTTATACAAGTCTGTTGAATAATGTAATCCATCACCTGTATTAGTACTTACCACTTTTGATTTTATTTGTGTATTTATATCAACATAGTGTAAATTAGTTAATCCTAATGTTTCTATATTTTTCCTTAAATTAGTATTAAATTCGTCTATTCTTGAATTATTTAAATATCTTGAATAATAGTTAAATGATCTATTCTCATTTACTGCTCCTATTGAAATATAATAAAAATTTAATTTATTATATATTTTAGCCAATCGTTTTACTTGTTCAACATATTCTTTAGCCTTTAATGCAGGAGTTCCTCCATATGTATTTATTAATTTTCCATCTGCATAATAATATGTATTTGCTAAATCATTCACTCCAAGCCATACTATTACTTTAGTACCTTCAGGAGCTGTATTTAAAGTTTGTTTTATATTATTTAATCTATTACTGTTTGTAAAAAATGTTGGATACCAAGCTCCTACTATAGCATGAGATTTTATAATTTTTTTAGCAAATGAATTTTGAGCACTTCCTGATGTTATCTTGTTGTAATCATAATCATATTCATTTTTAGCTCCACCTATCATTTGATAAGTTCTCGAATCACCAATAAAAACATATTTTTCACTTGATGCATTTGATTTATTTGTAAGAATTAATACAAAGAATATTGCCATAAATAATATTAATAACATTTTATTTTTACTTAAAAATTCTTTCATATCCTTCTCCTTTAAATTTATTTTTTATAAAAAGTACTAAATATACACTTTAACTTATATTATAATTTGCTTTACATAAAATGTCAATTGCTGTAAAAAAAATCTACATATTTATGTAGATTTTCCATTAATTCTCATCTTTAATATTTTCTTCTTCACTCACACTTGTTACTTCTTCAACCTCATTATTCGCATTTTCTTGTTCTTCTAACAAATCATCTATTACAATTTGTTTATTAGCATCTAATTTAAACCTTGGAAGTTCTGGTAAATCATTTAATGATGAATATCCAAACATTCTTAAAAAATCTTTAGATGTTCTGTATGCCATTGGTTTTCCTGGTAAATCAGTTTTTCCTGCTTCTTCTATTAATCCATATTCTAATAATTTATATATACATCCATCAGCACTTACACCTCTAATTGCTTCGATTTCAGCTCTTGTAATTTTAGGGTTGTATGCGATTATTGCAAGTGTTTCTAGTGCTGCATTTGAAAGATTTGGTTTAGCCCTTTTATCAATTACTGGATATACATATTCGTACAAATCTTTTTTAGTACATAATTGATAGCTTTCATCTATCTTTATAAGTTCAATTCCTCTATTTCCAGATTTATATTCTTCTCTCATACTCTCTATAATCTTTTCTAATTCTTCTTTAGACAATTCTAAATTTAACACTAGTTCTTGTATAGTTACAGGTCTTCCAGCTGCAAATAACATTGCTTCTATTATTGATTTTATCTTTTCTATTTCCATAATCTTCTCTCTTCTTTTTTTAATTTTATGATATATTATCATAATAAATTTATTTGTGTCAAGAAAGTAATTATTATGAATATTTAAAAGTAGTATTTTACATATATAAATTTGCAATAAGACAAAAAAAATGTTATAATTATATTAGATTAATATGAGAAAATATTTATTTAAGATAAACTAATACAAATGAATAGGAGGGGGATTTCTATGAATAATTTGGAAGATGCAAAAAAAGAGAAAAAACAAATTGAAATAGTTAATGGAGATGGATCAAATCTAGATATTTCTCCAGTTTATGAAGATATTACTAATATGAGGCCAAAAACAAAAGATGAAAAACCAAGAAATATTGTTATACCTGAAGAAAAAAAGAAATAATTAATTATAACTAAATAAAATTATTAAAAAGTGGATCGGTTTACAATCCACTTTTTTTTATCATAAATTAGTATTTTTTAACAATATAAAAACATTCTGCTTATTACTATAACCTGCAATTTATTTTTTCTTTCTTGTTAAACAAATTCCTACTATTGAGCCTATAAAAACTATTGGTGCTAATCTTACAAAAATCCATACAAAAGTATGAACTCCTACTCCCATTACTGCTAATTCAGGATTATTATAATCCCATTCTAAATAAGTATTATTCATTGTTGCAATACCAATAACAGTTAATATTAAAACTATACACAAAACTATAAAAAAACAATGCCAAAATTTTCGTTTATTTTCTTTTCTTTGCGCTAGTTGCAAATTTATTATTTCTAGCTTCTCTGAAATTTCTTTTAAACTATCTGACTTTTCTTCAGAAACATTTTCACCCAGTAAAACACTTACAGGAGTATCAAGTGCTTCAGATAATGAAACTAGCAGTTCAGAATCAGGAACTGATAATCCTTGTTCCCACTTTGATATTGTTTGTCTAACTACATTTAATTTAATAGCAAGTTCTTCTTGTGATAGTCCTTTTTGTTTTCTAATCATTTTAATATTTTCTTTTAGCATTATATATGCCTCCCTTCTATAAAATGATTATATGCTAATCATTTCGTTGCCACAAGCAATGCATATTAACATTTACTATATAACTTAATTGCAACCTAAAATTACTATATTCATAATTTTTAGTTCTTATATTTTCTTTCTAAACATCAATTAAATATTTTTTTTGCTATTCGTGCATCTTATCATAAAACAAGTGAGTTTGCAAGATATTTTACAAGCATACTTATATGCTTTTCAAAATTCATGAGAAAAAAAGGGAGAGTTTAGAAAATATCCTTATCTAACCTCTCCCTTAGGATGTTTTTTATTTTTATTTATTTTTTATTTTATTTTTTATATTTTTTCTGCTATCTCACCTTGTTTTTTGTAAATACTATTTTCTGAAACAACGCCTCTTACAGATGATAATGGATATATATTAGTATTTTTTCCAATAACTGTTCCAGGATTTAATACAGAGCCACAACCTACTTCAACATTATCTCCAATCATAGCACCAAATTTTTTTAATCCTGTTTCTATTTTTTCTTCTCCATTTTTTACGATAACAAGTTTTTTATCAGATTTAACATTTGATGTTATTGATCCTGCTCCCATATGAGATTTATATCCTAAAATTGAATCTCCAACATAATTATAATGTGGTACTTGTACATTGTTAAATAATATAACATTTTTCAATTCTGTGGAATTTCCAACTACTGAATTTTCTCCAACAATTGCATTTCCTCTAATAAAAGCACAATGTCTTACTTCAGCATTTTTTCCTATAATTGCAGGTCCTGTGATACTTGCTGTAGGAGCTACTTTAGCAGTTTTAGCAATCCAAATATTTTCACCTTTTTGTTCATATTCATTTGCATCTAAAGTTTTACCGAATTCTTTTATAAAATCACTAATTTTAGGTAATACTTCCCAAGGATATGTTACTCCCTCAAATATATCTTTGGCTATTGTTTCATCTAGATTATATAAATTACTTATTTTAATATCGTCCATATACCTTTTCTCCTATAACTTATTTACTATACAAATAATTCTAATTATTTTTTTGTCTTTCCCAATATTTTTCATATAATTCTTTTGCTGTTTTTGGACTATCTGCCCCTTCTTTATTTTTTACTGGTGCAAAGTCATCTTCTCTTTTCCCTCTTAATATTGCCATATCATCAAAGAATTCTAAAGCATCAAATATAAATGATTCAAATTTGTATGAATTAGGCTCATCTGGTATTATTTCTTTTCCATTTTCATCAATATATGAATTTTTCTTAAATGCTGTATGATACATTAATGGTTCTACACTTACTTTTTCTATTGCATCTATTGTAAATAAGTGGCATATTATATTTGATTCCCCAAACTTAAGCTCACCATTATTATCTACTTCTTCTGCCATTTTTTCAGGAAGTTCAGTGTATTCAATAACTTTTGGGTGTCCGTTCATCTTGCAAAATACTCCTACTTTTTCTTTAGGATTTGCTTTAACTACTGATTTAGATCCAATTTGGCATCCCTTATCTATTGTTACACCTAATAAAGTAACATCTGCCATTTTTAATAAAGCATTATCTACTCCACCTATAAATATCCACTTAATTCCTCTTTCCTTCATATCAGAAAGTGCTCCACTTGATCTTAATGATGCATATGTTCCACCATTTCCATCTGAAGCCTCTTTAATCTTCATTTCTCTACTTACTAATACCTTACCATTTGTGTCTACTAATGGTAATTCACCTTGAATAAATAAAGTAACATAGTTTTTATCATAACCAAAATAATTATTTTTTTCTAAAAACTCTTTTGTTTCTTTATTATTTTCTCTACTTGTCATTATGTACCAAGGAATAATACTATCATATTTTTTATTTGCTTCTTTTAGATTTTCTGCAAATATTTCAAAAAGATATTTTCCTTTTCCGTAAACATCTAATTTAAATGTACCTTTTGGTCCAGAATGTCCAAGTCTAGTTCCTTGCCCACCTGCCATAGTTACTACCGCATATTGGCCTTTTCTAATTACTTCTTCACCCAATTTATCATATTTATCTTTTTCTTCAGGAGTTAATTTTTCCTTATCAACATAGCTAATTGGTTGTATATCTTTTTCTTTTATTTCAATTTCTTTTTTAGTATTTTCATATAATTCTGTAATTTTATGAAAATCAATATTTATAACTTGTTTAGCAAGTTCTACTTGTTTTTCTTCATTAATCTTATCAAATAAACGTATAATATGCTCTTGGTTATATTGTTTTAATATATCTTTTGCTCTTTCTATATCATTCATTTTTATTCTCCCTTTCTGCGATAAAAAAGCCTTTATAGGCTTTTTTATCTTATATTACATAATATGTTTATTTACTAATTTTTGTTATTGTACCACATATTTTAAAATTTAGCAAATATTTTTTTTAACTTGTCATATTCTTAAATTTTTACAATATAAATTAATAAAAGTTATTTAGTACATGTTTAAAATTTAAGGAGGTATATAGATGGAAAATATAGGTCTATATCAAGACATTAGTTCAAGAACTCAAGGAGACATTTATGTTGGAGTAGTAGGGCCAGTAAGAACTGGTAAATCAACTTTTATAAAAAAATTTATGGATTTGCTTGTAATTCCAAATATTGATAATGAATATAAAAAAGAACGAGCAAAAGATGAATTACCACAAAGTGCAAGTGGAAAAACTATAATGACTACTGAACCCAAATTTGTTCCCAATGAAGCTATTGAAATTACTTTAGATAATAATTTAAAATTAAAAACTAGATTAGTAGATTGTGTTGGCTATTTAGTCGATAATGCAATTGGTTATTTAGAAGATGAAATGCCAAGAATGGTTAAAACTCCTTGGTCAAATGAAGAAATTCCTTTTGAAACTGCAGCTGAAATTGGAACTAAGAAAGTTATAGAAGAACATTCTACTATCGGTATTTTAGTAACAACTGATGGAAGTATAACAGATATTCCAAGAGAAGATTATATAAAAGCCGAAGAAAGAGTTGTTTCAGAATTAAAAGCAATTAACAAACCTTTTGTTATTTTGTTAAATTCTAATAATCCAAATTCAGATTATACACAAGAATTAGCAAAAAATTTGAGTCAAAAATATGAAACATCAGTAATTCCAACGAATTGTGAAAATTTAGATATTGATGATATTTCAAACATTTTTAGTAATATATTATATGAATTTCCAATTGAGCAAATTAATATCAAATTTCCAAGATGGATTGATGGATTAGATTTTTCTCATCCAATAAAAAACGAATTATTTAATGAAATTAAAAATACATTTTCTGATATTAATATTTTAAAAGAAGTTCCTTCATCTGTTAAAACTATTTCACAAACTGAAATCATTAATAATAGCACTATAGATAGTATTGATTTAGGCACTGGCAATGTAAATATTTCTATTCACATGAAAGATAATCTATTTTATAATGTACTTTCTGAAATTACTAATGTTGATATCAAAAATGAAGGTGATTTGTTTAGTACTATTTCAGAACTTGCAAAATCTAAAAAGAAATATGATAAAATAGCATATGCTTTAGATGAAGTAAATGCAAAAGGTTATGGAATTGTCACCCCTTCTATTGATGAATTAATTTTGGATGAACCTGAAATGGTTAAACAAGGTTCTAGATTTGGTGTAAAATTAAAGGCAACAGCCCCTAGCATTCACCTAATTAGAGCTGATATTCAAACTGAAGTTTCTCCTATTGTTGGTTCAGAAAAGCAATCAGAAGAACTCGTAAATTACTTACTTTCAGAATTTGAAAGTGACCCTAAGAAAATATGGGAATCTAATATTTTTGGTAAAAATCTCCATGAGTTAGTAAATGAAGGTTTACAAACTAAACTTTCTAAAATGCCAGAAGATGCTCAATTAAAACTTCAAGAAACTTTAGAAAGAATAGTTAATGAAGGTAGTGGTGGATTAATCTGTATTATTCTATAACAAAAAGAAGCTATTTCTAGCTTCTTTTTATTTATACATATAAAGTTGTGGGTTAACATGACTCCCATTAATTCTTATCTCAAAATGTAAATGGGCTCCTGTCGAATTTCCTGTTGAACCAACAGCTGCAATTACATCTCCTGCCTTAACTGTTTGTCCTGGTGTTACATACATTTTACTTGTATGTGCATACCATGTTTCAACTCCATTTCCGTGATCTACTTTTACTAAATTACCATAAGCACCTTCATATTTAGCAGATACAACTGTACCATCAGAAACAACTTTTATTGGCGTTCCATTTGATGCTGCTATATCTAGCCCTGTATGTGTAGAACTTCTTATTCTACTACTTACGCCATATCTTGAAGATATAGTTCCAGTTACTGGTAATGTAGCAATTTTTATTCCTTCAACATTTGCAATAACATTTTTATCTTCTTCAACTTTATTAGTTAATTTAGATTTAGCAACTTCAACTGCATCTGTATTTATTTCTTCTGCATTTTGAGTTGTTTTTTCTGTTATTGTTACTTCTAAATCTTGATTATTTTTTTTCAATTCATCTACTATACTTTGAGCATCTTCTAATTTATCTACTGATTCTATCAATTCATCTTTTAAAGATATCTCATAATATTTATATGTTATAGTCATATCTTTTTGCATTGCTATTATAATGTCTTGTTCATTTGTTGTTTCATCTTTATCTACAAATTTTAGTTCATATGTTGGCATTTCTTTTACTTCAACACTAGCAACATTTTTTGCAGAATAATTTTTAACTTTTTCTTCTATTTCTTTTTCAAATTCTTCTTTATTTTCTATATAACCTACTTCTTCATTTCCTAATGTAACTGCATATACTGTTTTATACTTTATACAAAATAATCCAATTATAAAACATAATCCAATGATTATTATTCCCACAATTTTTAGCTTATCTTTTGTACAAATTTTCAGTTTTCCTTCTAAAATAAATTTCACTCTCCTTTTGTTATTTTTTACTAAATTTCAAAAACAACTAATCTTTATTATACTATATATTCGTCAAAATTGCAAATTATGTATACATTATTATTCCCAATTTTAAAATTTTATTCCAAAACAGCCTATTAAAACCATAGAATTCATATTCTTTTCTCTTTAATTCACTCTATTTCTCTTTTTTTCTCTTTTTTTCTGTATTATTTATTTTTAAAAATATTTGAATAAGTTAATGTACTATCGGAAAAGATAATTATATTAATCTATTAGTTAACCTTGATTTGTTAGTTTCTGTAAAATTTAACTCTACAGTGTTATATTCTTTTTAAAATAAATGTGTAAAACCTTGTGTTTATTGTTTTTCACAAATAAGGAGTGATTTTTTAATGGCATTAGATTATAATATAATTGGATCTAGAATAAAAAAAGCTAGACTTGCTAAAAAATATACTCAAGAAGATTTAGCGGAAAAAATTGATGTTTCTGTTGCTTTTCTAAGTAGAATTGAAAGAGGTAATTCTCATATTAATTTACCAAGATTAAATCAAATATGTTCACTATTAGATGTTTCCGAAGCATATATATTAAATGGGGCATCTAATGATTCCCAAAACTACTTAGAAAAAGATTTTGCCGAACTATTAAAAAATTGTCCACCTGAAAAACAAAAACTAATTTATAATATTGCAAAAACAATTATTGAGAATAATTAATTATTACACTATAATACTTAAAATAAGCTTAAATTTGAAATTAAATTTAAAATATATAAAAATTATGAATATAAAAATAAAAGACTGACTTTGAAAAATTCAAAAGTCAGCCTTTTATTATGGCTTTGGCTATGATTAACATTTTTATAATTGTCTTTTACGACTTGTAAATAAAAAATGTTTTCTCATCTCAATGATTACCGCATTAGTAGCCTTTTTAAACATTGGGCAGTCACTCAAGCTTAAAATAGATTCCTGAAATGCTTCTATCATTGTCTCGCCAATAATGGCTTTTTGGAGATTTTCCTTTGTAAGTACTTTTAACATACTCACTCTTATATCTCTTAAGCCAGGATCTGAAATAGTATTCTTGACAGCAATGGTTAAGATTTTTTCTTCGAATAGTCTCAAAAACTCTAATTTTATCACAGAGTCTGGAATTCTTTTGCTTACCTCTTTGTCAAGATATGCCTTAATCTCATTTTTTCTTTCTTCGAATAAATGAGACATTTCTTCGTCAAATATATTAGTCATGGCCTTTTTTATGACCTTTTCACTAAATATTTTCCGAGAAACAGTAGTATTTATTCGTACCATCTTATTTGCCATAATCACCACTCCTTTAAATTATCATCGGAATATATGGTACCTTTAATATTTATATTTTACCATAGATTATGTAAATTTACAATATTTTTCTTTGTTTGCAAGGCTTTTAATTTTGCCGTTTTTCCGATGACAATTTTCTTTATTTTTTCGCATAATTGTTGCAAAAATTCATTGTAAAAAAAAAATTTTTGTGATATTATATTTTAGCGGTTAAAAGGAAAGACTATTATAAATACTATTAATAAAAATAACTTAAGGAGGTAAAATATGGAATTTAAAGAATGGAAAGGATTCAAATGTGGAGAATGGCAAGAAGAAATAAATGTTAGAGATTTTATACAAAAAAATTATACTCCATATGAAGGTGATTCAAGTTTCCTTGAAGGAACAACAACAAAAACATCAAAGCTTTGGGACAAAGTTTTAAAATTATATGAGAAAGAAAAAAACTCACAAGGTGGAGTTTTAGATATAGATACAAAAACACCGTCGACAATTTCATCACATGAAGCAGGATATATTGATAAAAGTCTTGAAGAAATTGTTGGATTGCAAACAGATGCACCATTAAAAAGAGCTATCATGCCATTTGGTGGAATTAGAATTGTAGAAAAAGCTACAGAAGCATGTGGAAAAAAAGTAGATGATACAGTAGAAGAAATTTTCCATAAATACAGAAAAACTCATAATGATGGAGTTTTCGATATTTACACACCTGATATTAGAGCTGCTCGTAGTGCTCATTTGCTTACTGGTCTTCCTGATGGATATGGTAGAGGAAGAATAATTGGAGATTACAGACGTATTGCTCTTTATGGTGTTGATGTATTAATTGAACAAAAACAAAGAGAATTAGAAGTACTAGATGTAGAAAGTTTTACTGAAGATGTTGTAAGATCCAGAGAAGAAATTAGCGAACAAATTAAGGCTTTAAAAGAATTAAAAGTTATGGCTGACAAATACGGATTTGACATTTCAATTCCTGCTAAAGATGCTAAAGAAGCTGTTCAATGGTTATATTTTGGATATTTGGCTTCTGTAAAATCTCAAGATGGTGCAGCTATGAGTCTTGGTAGAACATCAACATTTTTAGATATATTTATTGAAAGAGATTTACAAAATGGTGTACTTACAGAACAACAAGCACAAGAAATTATGGATCATTTTGTTATGAAATTAAGAATGGTTAGATTCTTAAGAACACCAGAATATAATGAATTATTTAGTGGAGATCCTGTATGGGTTACTGAAAGTATTGGGGGTATGGGAATTGATGGAAGAACTTTAGTTACAAAAAATTCTTTTAGAATTCTTCATACACTAGAAAATTTAGGACCAGCACCAGAACCAAACTTAACAATATTATGGTCTACAAGATTACCAGAAGGATTTAAAAAATACACTACTGGACTTTCTATTAAAACATCTTCTATTCAATACGAAAATGATGATGTAATGAGATTTAGTTTAGGGGATGATTATGGAATTGCTTGTTGTGTTTCTCCAATGAAAATAGGTAAACAAATGCAATTCTTTGGTGCAAGAGCTAATTTAGCTAAAACTTTACTATATGCAATAAATGGTGGTAGAGATGAATTATCAGGAAAACAAGTGACACCAAAATATGCACCAATTACTTCAGAATATTTAGATTATGATGAGGTAATGGAAAAATTGGATAATATGATGGAATATGTTGCCAAAATTTATATCAAAGCCTTAAACGGTATACACTATATGCATGATAAATATTGTTATGAAGCTTTAGCAATGTCTTTACATGATAAAGACGTAATTAGAACAATGGCTTGTGGTATAGCTGGATTATCAGTTGTTGCAGACTCTCTATCAGCTATTAAATATGCCAAAGTAAAAGTTATAAGAGATAAAACAGGTTTAGCAACAAAATTTGAAGTTGAAGGAGATTATCCTCAATATGGAAATGATGATGATAGAGTTGATCAAATAGCTGTTACAATCGTAAAAATGTTTATAAAAAAACTTAGAAAACATCCTACTTATAGAAACTCTAAACAAACATTATCAATTTTAACAATAACATCAAATGTTGTTTATGGTAAATCTACTGGAAACACTCCAGATGGAAGAAAATCAGGTGAACCTTTCGGACCTGGTGCAAATCCATTACATGGTAGAGATAAAAATGGAGCACTTGCTGTAATGAATACAATTGCAAAACTACCATTTACATCTGCTGAAGATGGTATTTCATATACATTTTCAATAACTCCTAACACTTTAGGAAAAACTGATGAACAAAGAGTAACTAATTTAGTAACAATGCTAGATGGATATTTTGCACAAACAGGACATCATATAAATGTAAATGTCTTTGATAGAAGTTTATTGCAAGATGCTATGAAGCATCCAGAAAAATATCCTCAACTTACAATACGTGTATCTGGATATGCTGTAAACTTCACAAAATTAACTCGTGAACAACAATTAGATGTAATTAATAGAACAATACATGAAAAGATTTAATTTTAAAAATAGAGAAAAATACAGCCAATTGGCTGTATTTTGTTATTTATTTTTTTGTTTTATCGTTTTTTAATTTTATCTTTTAATTTTATTTTTTATTTTAAACTAATTATATTCCTAATATCTTCTTTGCTCTATCAACATCTTTTTGATTTGCTGTTCGTACTCCCTCTAATTCATAAGTTTTTCCAAGTTCTTCCCATTTGTATTTTCCCATATCATGATATGGTAGGATTTCAACTTTTTCTACCGTTTTTAAAGTACTTATAAATTCTCTTAGTTTAATTAAATCTTCCTCGGCATCAGTATATCCAGGAACTAGTACTTGTCTAATCCACATTTTGATATTATTATCTGATAAATATTTTGCAAATTCTAATTCCTTATTATTGGAATGGCCAACTAATTCTCTACATTTTTTATCATCAATATGTTTTATATCTAGCAAAACTAAATCTGTTAAAGAAAGTAATTCTTTTATTTTTTCTGTTATTGTAAACATTCCAGATGTATCAATACATGTATGGATTCCTTCTTTTTTCAATCTTTTGAACAATTCAATTAAAAACTCAACTTGTAACAAAGCCTCACCACCAGAAGCTGTTACTCCACCATTAGGATATATATAATTTTTATATTTCATTATTTTATTAAAAATATCATCAATATATACCCTCTTTCCTCCATTTGTTCTCCAGGTATCTCTGTTATGGCAATATTTGCATTTTAATTGACATCCTTGCATAAAAAATATAAATCTTATACCTGGTCCGTCAACTGTTCCAAATGACTCAAATGAATGTATTCTGGCATAATATTTTTCATTTTTTTCTTCTTCCATAATCCATCTCCTAAAAATTGCCAAAAGAGACTTACTCTTTTGGCAACTCTATACTTATATTTTGTTTTAATGATTTAATTATTATTCTAAATTATAAGCTTTAATTTTTATTTTTATTTTTCTAATAATTTTAAAGTTACTGTTTCTAATTTATATTTATTTGTATTAGAATCTAATTTAAATTGTACTAAAGAATTAGTTAAATCTTCACCATTTTGACGTAAATCTGTTGTAAATAAAAGTGAAATTTTAGATATTTGAATTCCAGATTTTACAATTTCTTTAAACATTTCAGCTAGATGTTTTTCATCTTCTCCAACTAGTATAAGTTGAGGCATTGAACTGTATCCTGAATCTCCCATTATATAGTTTTCATAAAAATCACTATATAATTTCATTTTATCAACAAATTTTTTAGCCCAATCATCTTCTCTTCTTACAACTTCAAATATAAAATCTATTGATTTATTTGCTTTTGTAAGTTTTACGCCACCATTTGCTTTTATTGTTTTTCCTTGTTGTTTTGCAGTAATTACTGGTTTTACAATATAACTATCAAATGCTTTTACTTTTGTTTTATAAGCAATTATTAATTGGTTTCCTGCTAATCTTTTCTTTATCATTGCTACTGGTTTAGTATTATCTGATTGTTGCCATTTACATTCGATTTCTTTTGAGCTTAATAAATGTTTTCCCATCTTTTCTAGACAATATATTCTATATACACCTTTTCCTTCATCAGATGTAAAATAATATCTTGTAAGAATTTTGGATTTTACTAAACTTTCTAATTTATTATTTAATTTATCTTGAGATTGTGGATCTATACCTTTTAATTCTAATAATTGGTATATTTGTCTTGATGTTATAAATTCAAATTCATTTACAATTTCTAATATTGCAAAATGAATATCTGTGATATGTCCTATATTAATTTTATGAACTATTTGATTCATAGAAACATATCCATCTTTTCCATCAAATGTTTTTATTTCACCTTCTCTTATTGCAAAAGGTGATACTTGTGCCTTAATTTCACTATCTTTAACCATTTTTTCCTCCTTTAGATATTAAAAATTTCTAATATCATTTATACTACTAAAACTTTAACTTTTCTTCTTTCGTAATCAATTCTTTTTATATAAACATCGACTTTTTGTCCATATTCTAAGCCATCTTCATATTCTGCCATTCCTACTAGATTTGGAGTTAGTTCGATAAATATACCATTTTTATTTTTTTCAGTTTCTCTTACTATTCCTGTAGTAGTTTGACCTACAGCAAACTTATCTGCATTTTCTTCCCAAGTTCCAAGTAATTCTTTATATGATAAAATTACTCTTCCGTCTTCTTTGTTTATTGATTTTACCATAACATTTACCTTTTGTCCAATTTTCAATCTTTCAAATGGTGATTTTATTCTCGCTATTGATAAATCTTCTATATGTGCTAATCCAACTAATCCTCCACCAATTTCAATGAATACTCCATAGCTTTCCATTCTTTTTACTATTCCGGTAACTATTTCTCCTGGTTTCAAATCATTTTTCAACCACTGCATAGCTTCATTTTGTACATCTTTTCGTGACAATAATACTGTATTATCATCATTTACTTGTTTAACTTTAAATTGCACATATTTATGAACTTTTCCTGTACATAGATTAGTCTTCGGAAGCCCATCTATTCCTAAATTAATTCCTTCTACTTCTTCTCTTGGCATTACACCTTGAATATTATTGCCTAGATTGATATGTAAATTATAATTACTATCGCATTCATCAACAATACCTTGTAGTGTTTGATTATTTCTAATACAAGTTGTAAGTTCGTCAGGTTGTAACACTGAGATCTTATCAACCCATCCCTCTGGTGTAAAATTGTTTGCTATCATTTCTTTCTCCTTATCTTTTGTTTTTCTTATTATATATTTTAGAATATATTTTTTCAATAGTTTTTCTTACACTTTTCCAACTATTTAATTTTTCAAACTAATTTTTCAATTTCAAACTTTTTCAAATATCTCCAAGTACCTAATTTTAAATCTTTTACAGTTAAATTACCTATTTTACTTCTGTGCAAAGCTAATACTTTTTTATCAATTGCTTCACACATTTTTCTTACTTGTCTATTTTTACCCTCATGTATTGTAATTTCTAAACGTGATATATTTTTTTCAAGATCAGTTTTTAATATTTTCACTTTTGCTTCATGCGTTTTGTAGTTTTTGCCATTGTCATCAATCTCTACGCCAGCGCGCAATCTTTCTACTTCTTCATCACTTACAATACCTTTTAAAGTTACTGTATATGTTTTGGTAATTTCATGCTTTGGATGAGTTATTTTATATACAAATTCTCCATCATTAGTTAAAATCAAAGCTCCAGATGTGTACATATCTAGTCTTCCACATGGTACAACTCTTTCTTTTATTTTTATTAAATCTAAAACTGTATCTCTATCGAATTGATCATTTGCTGTCGTCACATATCCTATTGGTTTATTTAGCAAAATATAGACTTTTTCTTCTTTGTTTTCCACAATTTTTCCATTATATGTGACTTTATCTTTATATGGATCAATCTTTGTCCCTAATTGAGTTATATTTTCACCGTTAACATTAATTTTACCAGCTAAAATTAATTCTTCACATTTTCTTCTAGATGCTATACCAGATTCAGCTAGAAATTTTTGCAATCGCACTAATTCTCCCATTTGATTATCTCCTTAAAATATTCTGGAAGTTCCGCTTCTATAAACATTTCTTTTCCTGTTATCGGATGTTTGAATTTAATAGATTTTGCATGAAGACATTGTCCAACAACTCCCCATTCATTTTTTCCATTAGAATATACTGTATCACCAATAATTGGATAACCAA
Source organism: uncultured Clostridium sp. (assembly GCA_946545015.1). GTDB lineage: Bacteria > Bacillota > Clostridia > TANB77 > CAG-508 > CAG-269. Next base: position 10,839 of record CAMNMV010000007.1, on the reverse strand, counting down.
TTTGTGATAAATGAACTCTTATTTGATGGGTCCTTCCTGTTTCTATTTTTACTTCTAATAATGAATAATTTCCATGTCTTTCCAAAACTTTAAAATGAGTAACTGCATTTTTTCCAGTTTTAGTAACTGCCATTTTCTTTCTGTCCTTAGTACTTCTCCCGATTGGCATATTTATTGTAGCTTCATTTTCTTTTACATTTCCTCTAACCAATGCAATATATGTTTTTTCTACTTCATGATTTTTTATTTGCTCACTTAAATTTATATGTGCTTTATCGTTTTTAGCAATAATTATTACTCCTGATGTATCTTTATCTAATCTATGAACTATACCAGGTCTTATCTCTCCTCCTATTCCAGATAGAGAGTCTTTACATATCGCCATTATCGCATTTACGAGTGTACCATCCGGATTTCCATTTGCTGGATGTACAACCATTCCTTTGGGTTTATTAACAACAATAATGTCATCATCTTCATATAGAATTTCTACTGGAATTTCTTGTGCTTTAAGGTTTATCTCTTTTGCTTCAACTTTTTCTATATCTATCTTATCATTTTTTTGAACTTTATATGATGCTTTAACTCTTTTTCCATTAACAGTTATTTTTTCTTCTTCAATTAATTTTTGAATCATAACTCTTGAATAATCAGTTCTATCAGCCAAATATGCATCTATTCTTTTATTATTTTGTTCATCAACTATTATCTCTTCCAATTTTCTCTCCTTATTGATTTACAGCATTTTTTTCTACTGGTTCTTTGTTTTCTAAGTTCTCTAAATTGTCTGTATTCTCATTGCTTGTGTTATTATCTTTTTTTGCATTTAATCTTTCATATATTACGAAATATTTGTCTGAATAAATCTTTTTATAATTTGGATCTTTTGTTTCATCAATAATCATACTCATTTTTGAATTTTTATACATTATTGCATGAGTAATATTATATTTTTCAAATATATCCTCATAAAAATCTCCTAAACTTGATACACTTATAAAATCCATAAAAATATCATCTTCTAATCCACTAAATTCAGGTGCATATAAATCAGCTCTTGAATCAACAAAAACTGGTATTCCTTTATATAATAAATAACTTCCATAATTATATTCATTATATAATCTAGCAGTACTTAAATCTATATTATTTAATATAAATTGACTTGCTTCAACTGGATATGTTGATTTATCGATAAAATTATCTCCTTCTTTATCTATGAAGTTCTCACGTGCCATAACAAGAACAATTATACTAATCAATAATATTGGTATCATCTTAAATTGATTTTCTCTTATTTTTTCATTTATATTTTCATAATAACTCTCTAGCATATCAACTATTAATTTAGTCAATATAATTGCACCTATTATTGCAAACATTGATAATTGTCTTCTTGTATACAGCATAAGTAATGTTAATCCACCAATCATAAATAAATCTTTTAATCTTATTTTAGTTTTGGTAAATGTCAAAATACTTAAAAAGATTATAATTGCACATAATGGTTCTGGTTGATCTATTAATGTCATTGGTAAATGTTCATTAATATTTTGTGTTGTATTTCCTTGCATTGTTTTTACTAAATATGTATAAGGCGTATCACCTAATGGTGTTAATAATCCAGTAAATGCACATATAATCATTACTAAAACTAACCATTTTACATTTTTGTTATTGCATAATTTAATTTTGTAAGGATTTTGTAAATTTTTGCTACGTTTAATTTTTATTTTTTCAACTTTATCAGATAATTCTTTTTGTTCTTCGTTTATTTTTCTAATCTTTTCTTCATCATTTTTTGCAAATTTAATTTTTAATTTTAATTTAAATTGTTTAAATTTCTTATATATAATAAAATCTCCTAATTGAGCTACTATATATTCTCCTATATATGGTAAGAATAAAACAAATAAAAATGGCCATACAGCAACATGTAAATTTGCTATTAAAGTTGCTATTAATACAAGTCCAACTCCATATCTTATTTTTCTATTTTCTAAGAATTTTTCTATAAAATATATTGCTAATACAAATAGTATAAATGTTACAAGCTGTGCCCTAGCTGCAATATATCCTTTTATCAAATACATTGCTCCTATTGTTACAATAAGTGAAATTATATTATTCTTTGATATCTTTGAACTAACAAAATATATTAATATTCCAAGTATCGATGCTAAGATACATGTCACTACATATAGTCCCCAAAATCCAAATGTATCAAATGTTTTAAATGTTAGAAAATCATACAACCAATGAGGATACGTATAATCTAAATCTTCATGCCATGAAAATGGGTCTTTCATGTCAATACCTTCATTTTGAATATGTTCACCTATTTTTATTGTATAATATGTATCATTTTGAAGAGTTATTGGTGTTATTGAAACACAAAAAATCGTAATTAAAATGACAGCAATAATTGAAAATTTAATACTATTACTAAAATTTAAAATTTTCTTTTTAGTATTTCCACTGTTTGCTTTATTGTTTTTTGTTTTTAAAACTTCAACTTTTTCTTTTTTTGTCCTTTTTACTTCTTTCATATTTTAATTTTATCCTTTCACAATTTTCTTTTAGTTTTTCGATATTTTCTCTTTCCAGATTATAACAAAATCATAGCTAAAAATCAATGAAATTTTCATATCAATAAAGATTTATTGATTAAATTTTTATTAAACATATATAAAAAACGATGATATCATATCACCGTTTTTCCATCATTAAATCTTATTCTTAATTTTCTATTTTTACTATACAGCTTCTTGTTCATCATTTTCTTCTTTTTCAGTTTCGTTTTCATTAATAATTTCTAAACTTCCAACTGAAACTTCATAAGCAACTCGAGTTTCTGATGTTCCATCTTCAAACTTTTTCTCATAAGTTCTTGATTGAACTCTACCAACTATTTTAACTTGAGTTCCAACTTCTATTGTTTGGCAGAATCTAGCATTTCTTCCCCATGCAATACATGGAATATAGTCTGATTTGTTATATGCTCTATTTACTGCAAGTAATATATCTGCTATTTCTCTTCCAAATGGTGTTTGACGATAAATTGGTTTTTTACATATGTAACCTATTAATACAACTTCGTTTGTAACTATGTCTTTTTTAACCATTTCATTTTCTTCATTTTGTTCATTTTCTTCAACTTCCATAACGTCTTTAGCAAATACTGTTAAAATTAATTTGTTTTTCTCATTCTCATAACTATTATAAGATCTAAATTGACCTTTTACTAATAACTGATTTCCTATTCTTAACATTTCATCAGTTATAATTCTTTCTGAAATTGTAACTGGGATTATATCTGAATTCCCACTTAATCTAGGAATTTCTAAATCAAATATATAAAATCTTTCCCCATAAATTTCATGACTTAGCCTCTTCTCACCTGTAACTTTACCAACTAATGTAATATAGTTGTTTTCTAAAAAATTTGTATCCAATTTTTTTCCTCCTCTATTATTTTTTTATATTTATCAATTGTACTTTTTTCTTTCAGCTTTTACGTCTTTTTTTATTATACAACATTTTTTTGGTTTTGTCTACATAAAAAGTTAAATTTATTCTTTTAAGCCTTTATTTTCCTACATATTTAAAAATTATTTTATAATTTTATTATATTTTTAAGTATAAAACAACTTAATATTTCTTTTATATTATTAGCTAAATTATTATTAATTACTTCACTATATTCACCAACTTCAAATATATTCCCTTCTGTATCTCTAACCCCTCTTTGCACTGAAATCATTATATTTTCATCTGTTATACTTGAAATTGTAACACTAGATTTATGGTTTAATCCAAATGTAATTATATTAACTTTTATATCTTTAAAAATATTAGTTTTAATCTCAATATCTGAATCTAATAATAAATATTGAGTTTTCTCACAAATTTCTTTTAAATTTTTAAAATTATCGTTTTTACATTCATCAAAATCAAATTTTTCCAATGAATCTAATATTACAATCACATCAAATTTAACATTTTTCAGATTACTAATACTTTTATTATTAATATTTATTAATGAAACTTTATTTTTATTACAACTTTTTTGTATCCTTTCTTTTAATACTTCATATTTATTTTTCCTAGAAATTACTCCAATAAAAAACATATCATTCCCCTTTAATTATTCCTATTCTTTCCTATTTTGTATAATATTATTCTTTGTATTGTTCTTATTAGTATTTACATTTTTTTCATCCTTTTCTTCAATATGATTTTCTTCGTTTACATTATAAACATTTGAAGATGTTTCTACCTTCTTCTCATTAAAATTATTATTACTAGCAATAATAAACAAAAAGCATACTGTTAAAACAGAAACAATATAAGCACAAATCTTTTCTTTGTTAATAACAAAAAACATAATTTCCTCCATTTGACATTATCTTAATCTATTTATATTTTCATTTATGATTTTTATTACTTCAAAGATGTTTTATCAAAATATCACATTTCGACATTTAATTCATAAAATATATTAATGTTAAGTAATTTATACTTAATTATGAAAGGATGATTTAAATGGAAGAATTAAAAAAGCCAGATTGCCACAAAATAGATATCGATGGAGTTATCAATAAAGGTAAGCAATTTGATGTTGATATAACATTGCCAGAAGATCATAGAAATGTAATTTATGGCGTTGTAAAAAATTGTTTTAAAGACCCAGTTCCAGATGCAGTAGTAAAATTAGTAGAAATAGTTTATGAATATGGAAATGTTGAAAGAAGACCAATAGGCCATACTTTTACAGATTCCGATGGAGAGTTCGTATTTGGCCCACTTTGCCCCGATAAAAAATACGGAATTCAAATTTGGGTAAATGATACAAAACAAATTAAAATATGTGCAAAATGTACTCATGAAGGTAAATGTTTAAAAGGAAAAAAACAAGATAAATGTGATTGTTTTGAAAATAATGAAAAACCTATGCCAAGATGTGATGAAAATTTAATTGAAGAATGATAAAAAGAGCAGATAATCTGCTCTTTTCATTATTATTTAAATTTCTGTCCATATTATTTTATTTTCTAATCTACTTTTTTTAACATCGATTAATCTTTGGTTTTCTGACCCCCTGAAACGCAAATTTAAATTTCTTTTTTCTAATTCAAATTTTCCATCAACCAAAACATCAATATTATCAATTATTTCTTTTGTTTCAGGCCAATTATTATACATATTCCCCATAACATCATTTTCATAATTAAAACCTGTATAACACCAAATTGTTTTTTCTGGTAATTTTTCTTTAACTTTTTTTACTAGTTTAACTAATCCTTTTTGATTTTCTCTTTCTAATGGTTCACCACCAAGTAATGTCAAACCAGTTATATATTCTTTATCTAAGTCTTCAATTATTCCATCTATCGTTTCATCTGAAAAATCATTTCCATAATTGAAATCCCATGCTTTTTGATTGAAGCACCCTTTACAATGATGATTACATCCACTTACAAATACAGATACTCTAACTCCAGGTCCATTGGCCACATCACATTTTTTTATTGCTGCATATTTCATATACATCATGCTCCTTAAATTATAAATGTAGTACTCTTGATTTTATTTCTTTTGTTTTCCCTTCATTCCAGAAATTTTCTCCTAAATATCCGCAAGTTCTTCTAACAACACTCATCTTAGAATGATCTTTATTCCCACATTGTGGGCATTCCCATTCATTATTGTCATTTATTTTTATTTCTCCATCAAATCCACAAACATGACAATAATCTGATTTGGTATTAAATTCAGCATATTGAATATTATCATATATAAATTTAACTGCGGTTTCTAATGCTGCTAAATTATTTTTCATATTTGGTATTTCTATATATGATATTGCCCCACCTGTAGATAATTTTTGGAATTCACTTTCAAATGATAATTTATCAAATGCATCAATTTTCTCTCTAACATCTACATGATATGAATTTGTATAATATCCTTTATCTGTTATATCTCTTATTTCTCCAAATTGTTCTTTATCTACTTTAGCAAATTTATAACATAAACTTTCTGCTGGAGTACCATATAATGCAAATCCGATATTAGTTTCTTCTTTCCATTTTGCAACTGTATCTTTTAAATATTGCATAACTTTTAACGCAAACTCTTTTCCCTCTGGTTGTGTATGTGATACACCTTTTACAAGTTTAGTCATTTCATAAATTCCAATATAACCTAATGACATTGTAGAATATCCACCATATAATAATTTATCAATTTTTTCTCCTTTTTGTAATCTTGCAATTGCTCCATATTGCCAGTGAATTGGGCTTATATCAGATTTTGTTCCAAGTAATGCATAATGACGACACATTAATGCTTCTTTGCATAATTCCAATCTTTCATCTAATAGTTTCCAGAATTTTTCTTCATCACCATCAGCTATTATTCCTATTTGTGGTAAATTTATACTTACAACCCCTTGATTAAATCTTCCTTCAAATTTGTAGTTTCCATTCTCATCTTTCCAAGGTGATAAGAAACTTCTACATCCCATTGGACTAAATACATTTCCCTCATATACCTCTTTCATTTTCTTAGCAGAAATATAATCAGGATACATTCTTTTTGAAGAACATTTAACTGCAAGTTTTGTTAAATAATCATATTTTCCACCTTTCAAACAATTATTTTCATCTAATACATATACTAGCTTTGGAAATGCAGGTGTTACATATACACCAGCTTCATTTTTTATACCTTCATATCGTTGAGTTAATATTTCTTCAATAATCATTGCATTTTCTTTTATATATGGATCATTTTCTTCTAAATGTAAGAATAATGTTACAAATGGTGATTGTCCATTTGTTGTCATAAGTGTATTTATTTGATATTGAATAGTTTGTATTCCAGCTTTTAATTCTTCTTTTAATCTATCCATTACTATTTCTTCAATTATTTCTTTTGATAATTTATTTTTGTATTTTTCTTGTAATTCAGATTTAAATCTTTCATAACTTTTTCTTAAGTATTTTCCTAAATGTTTCATATCAACTGATTGTCCACCATATTGATTACTTGCAACTGCTGCAATAATTTGTGTTGTAACAGTACATGCAACTCTAAAGCTTTTTGGACTTTCAATCATTTTCCCATTCATAACTGTTCCATTATCTAACATATCAGAAATATTTATTAAACAACAATTAAATATAGGTTGAACAAAATAATCGGCATCATGGAAGTGTAATATGCCATCTTGATGTGCTTTAACTATTTTTTCAGGTAATAATAATCTATTTGTCAAATCTCTAGAAACTTCTCCTGCTATATAATCTCTTTGAGTTGAAGCAAGCATTGTATTTTTATTAGAATTTTCTTCTGCTAATTCTTTATTTTCATTTCTTATTAATCCTAATATTGATTCATCTGTTGTATTTTGTTTTCTTACTAATGCTCTTGTATATCTATAAACAATATATTTTTTAGCTAACTCAAATCTTTTTCTGTCCATTAATTGTTCTTCAATAATATCTTGAATATCTTCAACTAAGATTCTCTTTTTGTTTAGCTCTTCAATATATTTAATGATTTCTTTAATTTCTTCTTTTGTAGCTCTTTCTTTTTGTCTAACTTCTTGATTAGCTTTTTCAATAGCAATAGAGATTTTTTCTTTGTTATAGTCTACTGCTCTTCCATCTCTTTTAATAACTTTCATTTCTTCTTCCCCCTACATTTTGTTTTTCGTGCTCATTATAAATATACAAATTTTAGCTTTCTAGTTGCATATGCAACATTTTATTATTAAAATTTTTTTCATGAGCTCTACTCTAAGATTTCGACAATTTATTACATTTTAGTTACAAACTGTTCGCTTTTTTTATAATGTTCAGTCATATTCTTACAAAATATATACAATTATTTTTAATTTTGATATAATGTCTTTCGAAAGGGGCATTTTTTATGAAAAATTTATTAAAAAACAAAAAAATAATTATATCATTAATAGTTTTAATGACTATTATTGGAGGAATAATTTCTGGACTAGTTATTTCAGGGATTCAATCAGATAGTAAAAAAACTGCTAATAATTCACGCAGAAATTTGAACACTATAAAAGAAAATGTATCAGATCTATCTTCTAAACAAAAAGAAGTTTTTGATGTAGAAGAAACATCTGAAGATAAAGCCGAAACTGAAGCTGAAAAAAATTATTCAGAAACATACAAAGATTATTTGGAACTACCTGATGAGAAAAAAGAAAACACAGAAGTTATTCCAAGAAAAGATACAATTGAAATTAATACACTTGATGATTTAGATGGAAAAATCGATCCAGATAATAAAGAATCAACTATACCATCATCTTATAATCTAAAGGACAAATTAAATATTAAAGTAGAAAATCAGGGACAACATGGATTATGTTGGGATTTTGCTTCTATTAAATCCTTAGAAACATTTTTAGCATTAAATGAAGGGAAAGATTATGATCTTTCAGAAATGCATGTTAACTATATTACATCTAATTTGATGTATGGATATCGTCAAATTAATGATGGTGGAAATTTCTCAATCTTCAAAAATTACTTATCTGTCTCAGATGTTGTATCCGAGAAAGACGTACCATATCATGATTATCAAGAATCTGAATATGATAAATTTAATGATATCACTCCTGTTAAAACAGTAACAGAAACAATTGACTTTCCTACAATTATAAAACATTCAAAAAACGAAGAAAATGAATTCTTTTTAGATACTTATACTGAAGAAGATTTAGCAAAACAAAGAGAATTAGTTAAAAAACATATTATGACTAATGGTTCTGTCTATGCAGAAATTGATGGAAATAATATTGAATACCTTCCATCCCATACAACACTATATTCATCACCGTCAACTACTGGATATATTAATCACGCTATATCTATAGTAGGTTGGGATGATAATTATTCAAAAGAAAACTTTACAGATCGTGGAAATGGTCAAAAACCAGAACATGATGGAGCTTATATCGCATTAAATTCTTGGGGAGAAAACTGGGGTGATAATGGATATTTCTATATATCATATGAAGATAAATATGTTGAATCTGGTATGAGTGGAATCATATCAACATCATTTGATAATAATACATATAAATTATCTTCACTTAAAGATGGGGCTATTAAAGACTATTTAACAGAAAAACTTGGATATTCTTTTAAAACTTATAATGGTGAAGAATATTTAACAAAAAATGCTTTATCAAATATATATTCAATTGATTTATCAAATAGAAAAAATGTTACATTAGATAATATAGAATTATTCCCTAAAGTTTATTACGTTGATTTATCAAATACAGATGTCTCAGATATATCAGAGCTTTCTAAACTAAGTGACATATCATATATAAATTTGGAAAATACAAATGTAAAAAATGTAAGTGCATTAAAAGATTTACCACATCTTTCTTCTTTAGACATTTCTGATAACAAAAATATTAGTGGATATAATTCAATAAAAACATTAGGTTATCTTGATATAAGTAATTGCGGTATTACTAATCTTGAAGATTTATCTTCTAATGAAAATTTGTCTAATATAGTAATGAATGATAACCCACTTATATTTAATCAAGACAAATTACCATCTCAAGTATATACGCTTAATGTTAGTAACTGTAATATAACAAACCTTAGTGAATTAAATAGACATACTGATATAATAGATTTAAATGTTTCTAACAACAATTTAACAAGTTTAAATGGAATTGATGAATTACATAAATTAGTAGGTTTAGACATTTCTGGAAATACTATAGACGATTTTTCACCATTAAAAAATTTAAACTTTGAGCATGCTAATAATAATTCACAAAATGAATCACAAGAAGAAGTGCCATATGAATATTATTATAGTTTAAAAGCTAATAACTGTAATATTGAAGATATTAGTATTTTTAATGAAATGAAATTCAATTCATTAGACTTAAAAAATAATAAAATTCAAGATTTATCAAAATTTGAAAACAACAATGTAACATCTCTCAACTTATCAGAAAATAAGAATTTAACAGGTTTTGATAGTCTAAAAAATCTATATGAACTTACATTAGAAAATTGCGAGATTTCAGACTTAACTGATATAGTAAAATTAGATAAATTAACACTTTTAGATTTGAAAAATAACAAAATCACAGACATGACTCCTATAAATAATTTAAAGAATTTGGAAACTTTATCATTATCTGAGAACCGCAATTTATCTGGTACATTGGATTTAGAAAAATTGAATTATTTAAATATAAGCAATTGTAATTTAGCAACATTTGATTTTTCTAAATTAAAAAATTGTTATGGATTAAATATTTCTGACAATTATAATTTAAAAAACCTATATGATTTAGTTAAAGACTCTTCTATTAATTATGTTGAAGCACAAAATTATACAATGCCTGAAAACGAATTTAAAAAAATATATAGTGATACAGATAATTATATGCTTATTGCTAACGCAGTTATTGATATCAATTGTGATTATAATAAAGATTCAAAAACAATTGATTTAATTAATAAAACACCAATTAAAAAAATATTGAGAAACTCAATTGTTTCTAATAATCTAAGCTTAGTTGGTGGCAAATTAAATAGGAATGGATACTTAATTTCTGTTTTTCCTGACTTAAATGGTATAGTATCAATAAATCCAATTAGTACACAAGGTCTTTCTTGCTGTACATTAAATCTTAATTATTTATCTAGTATTAATCAAAATGTTGAAACCACAAATAATGAGAATAAGAATAATACCAATATAGATAATAAAAACATTAACGCTAATAGCATTAATAACACAAATACAGAAAATTCAACAAAT
>CAMNMV010000006.1 GCA_946545015.1 uncultured Clostridium sp. | reverse complement strand
AAGGAAATAATTTATTAGATAAAGCAAGGTTATATGAATTTTAGTGAAAGGAGAAAATATGAGGGAGATAAAATTTAAAAATATGTTAAGTATATTTAAGAAAAAAGAGAAAGAAGAGAATAAAGAAAATAGTGAACTTGAAAATGTGAAAATGATAGCTGTACCAGATATAAGAAATTATATGATAAAAGGATATGAAGAAATAAGAGAGGTAAAGCAACAAAAAGAAAATCTAGAAGAGAAAGTAAGAAAATTAAAAGAAGAAGCAAACAAAAATGAGCAATTATACAATGCTCAATTGATAGTATCTCAAGAATTAACAACTAGAAATAAAGAATTAGAAAATCAATTAAGTTGGGCTAAAGACCAAGAAGATACTCAAACAAGACTGAGAGAATTTGACAATAAAGAGAATAGAAAAATAATAGATGAGCTAAAAGAAGAAAAATATATTTTAGAAGAAAAATTAAAAAACAAAGAAAATATAACAAGAAAACAAATTAAAGAAGAATTAATTAAAAAAATAGAAGATACAAAAGGCAGATTAAGCAAAGAAATAGTTATAGATAAAATTAAAGAAATGTAAAGGAGAAAGTATGTGTATTATTTTATAAGATTATATGAAGTTAATGAAGAACGATGTGATAATAGAGATTTGATAAGTGAGGATGTTTTTGAATCAGAGAATAGAGAAACAGCTAAAAAACATTGTATAGATACATATGGAAACTATCCTTTTGCAAAATCTAAAAATAATAATAGATATTTTTATTTAACAGATAGCTCATTGTATTGGTATGAATATCATCATAAAACAACAAAAATTATATGTGATTATTGTAATAAAGAAATAGAAATATTGGAGAAAGATAAAATCCATAATAAATTTGGAGAATATTGTTCTTATGAATGTAAAGAAAAACATTATAACGAATTAGTAAATACTATTGATAATGAAGATTTATGGATATCAGAAGCGGAGCATTTAGGAGTACCAAAAGACAATGATTATAATTTAGTAGGATACATATATAAAATTACCAATAAACATACATTAAAATGTTATGTCGGAAAAACAATAAAACCTCCAATATTCAGATGGTGGCAACATTTAAAAGTAGATGGCAAATTTGAAAGAGCCAATATATCAGACTTAGTATTTGAGGTATTAGAAATAGTTACATATGAGGAAAAGAAGGAAAATAAGAAATATAAATGTGGAGCAGATAAATTAAGCGATAAAGAAGCATATTATATAAAATTATATAACTGCATTGAAGAAGGGTATAACATAAAAAACGAGTTAGAGAAAGGAGAACAAAGCTAATGAGTATGAGTAATTTTAGCAAAGAAGAAATGTTGACATTTAATACAAATAATTGGCATAAATGCACAGAAATAATTGAAAAATATTGGAATTGCGATTATGGAACTTGTGAAATATGTAAAGAAAAAAACGGAACAGAAACATTAGAACTAACTACAGGTGGTTGGAGTGAAAATGAAAGAATATTAAATGAAATATGCGATACAATGTTTTGGTTTTTATGGTGGCAAGAAAGTAAAAGAGGTGGATATTATAAATTTATATATACGGAAAAAATCTCAGTATAAGATAGAATAAAAAGTAAAGGAGTTAGGTTGGAATGAGTAAAACAATAAAAATAATAGATTTATTAAATAAAATAGCAAATAGAGAAGAAGTTCCAGAAAAAATAAAATATTATAATAGAAATTTAAAAGGAACTGATATTATGCTATGTTGTAAAGAAAATATTATAGTCAAATTGAATTGTGAAAGTATTTATTTGAATGATGAAGTAGAAATAATAGAAGAACAAGAAGAAATAGATATACAAGAGTTAAAAGAATTGTTATTAGACCAATTAAGAGAAAGAAAATATACTAATGCAGATATTTATATGCTAGGTACACAAATAAATGCGTTAATTAAAGCAGTAAAGCAACTAGACCAAAAGATAAATGACCAATAAATACATATCATCATTAAGATGTATATAAAAGTAAAAAGGAGGATTAGCAATGAATCCTAAAGAGGAAATTATAAGAAGTTTTGAAAAAACTGTAGAGGAAGAATTAAAAAAGCTAGATGAAATAGAAAGCAAAGAAGAGCAAATAGAAAAGTTTGATGTAATATTTAATATACATAAAATACTAGAAAACTACGATGAATTAAGACCTACACTAATAAAGTTTTTTAGAGAAAAAAGAAATAAAGATACATTGGAAAGATAGGTGTTACAAATGAAAACAGTATTAGAAATAAATCCGAGAGGATATGGAAAAAAATATAGATACTATTGTGATAGATGTGGCCGAGAGATTAATTTTAAAGAAAAGACTTTAAAACAAGTATATATTAAACATAATGACAGAACAAGCAAAAAATTATGTGATCTATGCGATAAATGTTATAAATCATTAGTAAGAGGAGTTTTTAAGAAGAAGGAGGGCACAAATGAAGTCATTAGAGATACTAGAACAATTAAATAAAATACTTATAGATGCAAATAAACGTTGTAATATAGCATATCAAAATGTAGGAGAACAAGATAAATTAAGAAGTGATTTAGATCATGAATTATTAAATAATTATCAAAATATGTCTGCAAAAGAAAAAAGAGAATATACAGAAAAATATTTTGAATGTTTAGCAGAAAGACATAATTGCAAATATGAATACAGAGAATTAGAAATATTAAAAGAATTGTACAATACATCTCAAAATATAGAAACAGCCTTTAATAATGCTATAAATAAATTACGAAAACTAAATCAAGAGCAAGAAACCCCAATATATTATAAAAGAGCACAAGAAAATAAAGGACAAGTAATAATAGTAAAAGAGGAGGAACAAAAGATATGAATAGAACAGACTTAAAAGATTATAAACATAATCAAGAATGGATTAAAGATAGATTAGAGTACATAGAGGAATTGAAATCAAACGTAACAAATATAACATCAGTATTATCAGATATGCCGAAACGGAAGTAGGCAAGTTGAAGATTCAATGGCAGAAAAGTTGGCAAAATTACTAGATAATGTTAATGAATTGCTAAATAGAATATTAGAAGAAGATAAAAAACAAAAAGAAATACTGACACAATTGGAAAAAGTAGAACAGCCATATAAATTAATATTAGAAAAAGTGTACATACAAGGCAAATCTTTAGTAACAGTTGCCAGTGAAATGAATTACAGCTATAGAGATTTATGTAGAAAAAATGGAATAGCATTAAATAAATTTGAAAAAATATAAGTTGTCCTATTTTGTCCTTGAATGACACATATAAAATATGTTATATATATAATTAGCAAAAATGTGATAGAGATACTAAAGAACAGATACAGCCCCTTTGTATTTGTTCTTTTTGCTATTGCATATGCAACAATTGGCAAAAAAGTTTTACTAAGTTAAACAAAAGTATTTACATTTTTGTAAAATAATAGTATAATGTTAAAAGAAATGAGATCTCTATTTGTACATTAAGTGATAATATTAAATAAAGAGGGGCCTTTATTTAAAGTATAAAATAAAAAAACAATAAAAAAAATAAAGGAGCAAAATGCTCATTTCAAACGAAAATTTTAAAATTTTTTCATTTGTAAAAAATGGCAAAAAAAATACTAGAGTCTGACACACTCTAGTATTTTTCTTTATGTACTATTCAAACATCTTTAAGATATCTTTTATAGTTTTTAAAACATAAAGTTTAACGAAAATTTTGAAAAAATTTTTCATTTGTAAATACCTCCTTTCTAACAATTAAAGAAAGGAATTAAAAATGGCAAAATCATTATACAATGGATAAGGAAATTAATCAATACAATATTTTACAAAAAACGACAATGAACTTATTAAAAATAATAGGTTCTTTTTTTATTATGTAGATAGTATGTAGTGATATATAAAGTCATGTAAGAGTATATAAAGGCAGAAAGTATGTATACCATTGACTTGTTTTCTGCTATATCATTACATAGTGTTTATATAAAATGTACTAGGCATCTTATATAAATATTATGATTTATTCATATAGCACCTATAAGAAATAATATTTATCTTTTGTTTTTAAAGAGCGATTCTAGTTAAGCTCTAGCATTTATAAATTGTATGTAGTGATATATAAAAAAGAAGTTTTGTGCAAAGGTTCGTAACTTGGCAGTCTATATCGTACCAAGTGCGACGAGACGAAAGAGATATAGTTATATATGCTAGGTAGCTCCTGTAAGACATATATGAAATCCTTTATATCATTACATAGAGTATATAAAAATAAATAAGTGAGGTACAAGCCTATGAGTACTAAAGAAAGATATGAAAAATATGTAAAAGAACATTGCGGTAACTGTAAAAATAAATTGAAATATGATTGTGAAATAAAAATATATAAGCAAGGCGATATTATAATAACAAAGTGTGATTATTATGAAGAGAAAAGGTAGTTGGGTAGCTGATAGAATCATACAAGATAAGAAGAAACAAGATTATTTTAAGAGATTAGCAGATAGAAGAAAAAATAAAGAGGTTATTAATGAAAGAGACAACAGCACTAAATCAGATAAGTAAAATAGTAAGCAAGATAAATTATAAATCAGTTTATATTGAAATAGAAACAAATGATGATAAATATATTTTAGAAAAACAATCAAATAAAAGAATAGGTTTTAAAGTGGAACAAAACACTATAAAGTAGGGAGATGATACAATGAAAGAAAAACATCCAGGTGGTAGACCACCAAAATATAAAACTAAAGAAGAAATGCAAGAAAGAATAGATAAATATTTTAACGAATGCGACAATAAACATGAACCATATACAGTAACAGGATTAGCAATGGCATTAGATATAGATAGAAGAACACTTTTAAACTATAGTGATAAAGATGAGTTTTTTCCCACAATAAAAAAGGCAAAGCTGAGAGTTGAAAACTATTTAGAAAAAAGATTAATAAATGATAGTAGCACAACAGGAATAATATTCAATCTAAAAAATAACTATGACTGGAAAGATAAACAAGAAATAGAACATTCGGGAAAACTAAAACTTGAGGATGTTTTATGAAATATACAGCAGAGTATTTAATACAAAAGAGAAAAGAAAAGTGGAATAAAACTCAAAGCATAGAAGAAGACAAAAATTTTAGAGAAGCAGTAGCAAATGAATTATATAAAAATAAGGAATTTTTAGAAGAAGTTAAAAATAACCCTGAGTATTTAATAGAGTTAGAATTTGTAATAGTAAATAAACAACAAAAGACAGTGCCTTTTTTTATAAATGATGTCCAAAAGGATTTTATAAATAATAAGTTAAATAGAGCCATAGAAGATTATAACAATGGAAGAATAACAGATTTAACTTTTTTGGTATTAAAAGGAAGACAACAAGGATTTACAAGTGTAATAACAGCATATCAATTAGCTTGTTCTCTACTAAAAAAGAATTTTCAAGGTTTTACTTTATCAGATAAAGCAGATAATACAGAAACAATCTTTCAAAATAAAGCTAAATTTCCTTATGATCAATTACCAGAAATGTTACAACCAACAGAAAAATTCAATAATAGAAAACAACTATTGTTTGAAAAATTAAATTCGAATTGGGAAGTAGATACAGCAACAGAGAATGTAGGACGTTCAAAAACTATAAATTTTTTTCATGGTTCAGAATGTGGATTCTGGAAAAGTATGTCTAAAATACAAGCAGGATTAGGTGAAGCCTTTACAAAAGATTGCATAAAGATTTATGAAAGTACAGCAAATGGATATAATGATTTTCAAAAGCTATGGAGTAGTAAAAGCTGTATAAATTGTTTTTATGAATGGTGGAAAACAAGAGAATATAGAGTAAATTTTGAAAATGAAGAAGTTAAAAATAAGTTTATTGAAGATATAAAAAATAAAAAAGAATGGATTTTTGAAAGAATAAAGATACTTACAGATGAAAAAAAATTAGAGCTAGAGCAGGTGTATTGGTACTACAAAAAGTATATATCATATATTGACAAAGAACTTATAAAACAAGAATATCCTTGTAGTGCAGAAGAAGCATTTTTAGCATCAGGTAATTGCTATTTCGATAAAGAAAAAATAGTAAATAGAATAGCACAATTGAAAGAACCTATTAAAGCAGGTTCTTTTATTTATGACTATGACGGCCTAAAAATAACTAATATAAGATGGCAAAATGATATAAACGGATTTATAAAGATATATGAAACACCTAAAAAGAATTATCCATATGTTCTTTCAGGAGATACAGCAGGAGAAGGATCAGATTATTTTATAGGACAAGTATTAGATAACACAACAGGAAAGCAAGTTGCAACATTAAGAAAAGAATTTGATGCAGATGAATATACACGACAAATGTACTGTTTAGGTAAGTATTACAATAATGCTTTGATAGGAATTGAATCTAATTTTGATACATATCCAATAAAAGAAATAGAACGACTAGGCTATAAAAAACAATACATTAGAGAAAAGGCAGATACATTTACAGGAAAGATTGCAAAAGCTTATGGATTTGAAACAAACAAAAAAACAAGACCATTAATTTTAAGTGAATTACAAGCAATAATAAATGATTATATAGATTTAATAAATGATAAAGAAACATTAGAAGAAATGCTAGTATTTGTACGAAATGAAAAAGGTAGACCAGAAGCACAAGAAGGATGCCATGATGACTTAGTCATGGCATTAGCAATAGCATTTCATATAAGAGAACAACAAGAGATGACAGTAAAACAAGATAATCACGAATTAGACTATAACATAATGAAAGACTTTGGATTCGAAAGAGAAGTAGAAGGAGATTTTGGAAGCAGAATTGAGGTGTTTTAAATGAATAACATAATTATGATTAGAGTAAATGGAACAATGACTAAAGAATTTTATGATGATTTTAGACAAAAAATGCTAAAAGATATAAAAGAAGGTTTATTTATAGTAGATGATACTGTTAAAGATGTAATTGTAACAAGAATGGAAGGATTAGGAATAGAGGAGGAAATAAAAGATGAAAAAGAAAGTATTTAGAGAAAGATATTCAACTATTGAAGAAAACACAACAGTTGAAAAGACAGAAAAAGTAGAAGAAAAGAAACCTACAAAGAGAGGTAAAAAGAATGATAAATCTGATAAATAGTTTAATACCAGTCGTATGCCTAAGCATACGGCTTTTTTATTGGTTATAGATTAAATAAACCTAATAAGCAACCAACTAAGTTACAGAATCCAATAACTGTAATTAAAGAAAAAAGACAAGAAAAGAAAGATGAAAAGAAACTAGAGAAGCAAAGAGATTATTGGTCAGATGTATTCGAAAACTTAGAAAACTTTGATGGAACACCAGAGAGTCAAAAGAAGGTGAGGAATGTAGATGAAATATGAAGATGAAAATGTAACAAGTGTATGGAAAGACTTCGAAAAAGGCAGAATGTATAACAGAATGAAAAACTTATATAGAGATACAGAACAAAATTATGACTACTATTATGGTAATCAAGCTAAATATCTTAATATAGGTAAAGAAACACCAGTAGTACTTAACATCATCAAAAGTATAGTTAAATACAAGTTAGGAGTTGTAAATTCTAATGCTTATGCAATAGTCTACAATCCTAATTTTTATGATGCTACTACAGAAACAGAATTACTTAAAGAACTTTGCAAAGTATTAAGTCGCCATGCAAACAAAGTATGGGAGTTGCAACAAGTAGGCTCTAAAATTAAAGAAGTTATGAAAGATGCTTGTATTAATGATGAGGGTATTTTGCATAGTTATTTTGATATAGAAAAACAAGAAATAGCAACAGAAGTAATAGATAAAAATAATGTGTATTATGGTAACGAAAATGATAGTGATATACAGAATCAACCATATATCATAATTAGTTACAGAAAACCAGTAACACAAGTAAGAGAAGAAGCTGAAAGATTAGGAATAGACAAAGAAAAAATAGAACTAATTACTTCAGATGGAGAAACATTAGAACAAGCAGGATATTCAAGTACAACTGATGAAGTAAATCCTATGTGTTTAGTATTACTTAAATATTATAAAGAAAATGGAAAAGTATTTTATACAAGAGCTGTAAAATCTGTTGAGTTAGAAGTTAAGCAAGAAACAGGCGAAACATTATATCCTGTATGTCATATGTGCTGGGAAAAAGTCAAAGGTTCTTCAAGAGGTGTGGGGGCTGTTCGTAATGTTATAACAAATCAAATCGAAATAAACAAAATAGCAACAAGAAGAGCTTTATCAGTAAAACTAAGTGCATTTCCTAAGCCAATTGTTAATGAAGATTTTATAAGTAATCCTAGTGCGTTAGAGACAGTTGGAAGTCCAATAAAACTTAAAGGTGGAGCTTCAATAGAAGATGTAAGAAAACAAGTAGGTTATTTAAATCCAGCAAGTATGTCATTAGATGCTAAGAACTTACAAGATGATATACAACTAAATACAAAAGATTTAGAAGGAGCTGGAGATGTAGCAACAGGTTCAGTAGACCCTACACAAGCTTCAGGTAAAGCAATTTTGGCTGTGCAACAAGCTACACAACAACCTTTAAATGAACAAGTTGATACATATAAAACATTTATAGAAGATTTAGCAAGAATATATTTTGATATGTGGAAAGCTTATAAAGTAGATGGTATGCAAGTTTTAATGGAACAAAAGAACGAAGCAGGAGAAATAATAGAAGTACCATACCAAATTCCATATGAAGTTTTAAAAAGAATAGAACCTTATATTAGGGTAGACATAACACCTAAATCACCATATGATAGATATGCAGAAGAACAATCATTAGAAAACTTATTTATGAGTGATAAAATAACATTCGAAGAATATGTAGAAGCTCTTCCAGAAGGTAGTGTAATGCCTAAAGATGTGCTACAAAAAATCTTAGAGAAGAGAAAAGAAAATCAAGAAAAATTAACACAAATGCAAATGCAAGCAGACCAAATCAATAGTGCATTGAATCAAGTAATGCAAGAAGAAACCAATACAAGTAATGATATAGAGACAATAGCAAATCAAGGAGAAATGATTAATTCCAATATGATGGGAGGAAGTCAAAATGAAGTGTCCTCAATGTAAAATAGTTGAAATGTTAGTAACTAAAGTAAAAAACAATACAATTTATCATAAGTGTAAACAATGTGGAAGAGAAGAACAAGAAGAAATTAAGAAAGTAATTAAAGTTGAACCGTAAAGGTTCTTTTTTTATATGTCCAGAACTTGCGTATTGACAATAAAAGGTGCATGGGAGCCGACAGGCTATAAATGGGAGGTTAAAAATGTTTATTGAAAATGACAACGAAGATGTTGTAATGAATGATGTACCTGAAACATCAGAAGAAAATCTTGAAGAAGTTGACACTAGTACTAGTGAAAGTGTAGAAGAACCTATTCAAGATACAGTCGAAGAGACTGAAACAAATTCCGAAGATAACATTGATAAGCTAGTAGAGGAAAGAGCTAATAAGATGTTTGAAGAAAAAGTCAAAGATAGATTAGCAAGAGATAGAGCTAGCCAAGAAAGAAAATATAACAAAGAACTAGCTAAATACAAATACCTTGAAAGTGTTATTAATGCTGGATTAGGAGTAGATAACTTAGATGATGCAATCAACAAAACATCTAGTTTTTACAAAGAGCAAGGAATTAACATACCAGAATTTCACGACAGTTATAGTGAAAGAGATGAAAAGATTCTAGCTCAAGCAGATGCACAAGAAATTATAGATTTAGGTAGAGAAGAAATGGAAGCAGAAGCAAATAGAATAGCATCTATTCCAATGGAACAAAGAACTACTAGAGAAAAAACTATATTTGAGACAGTCTGCAAAGAACTAATCAATTTAAAAGATATAGATGAATTAAAAGCAAAAGGTTATAAAACAGATATTCTTGAAACAAAAGACTTTATCAAGTTTAGAGACCGTTTCAATGTAAATACACCTATATCTGAAATATACGAAATGTATAACAAAATTAATGGACAAACAGTAAAACAACCTGCAAGCCCAGGTAGTGCAAAAACCAATAATTCAAATGGTGAAATAAAGGATTATTATACACCAGATGAAGCAAGAAAATTTACTGAAGAAGATTTAGAGAGAAATCCTAAATTAATGGCAGTATTAGAAAAGTCTATGCAATCATGGGGTAAATACAAATAATAATCCTATAAAGAAAGGATATAAATATGGCTATAACAAATTTCCAACAAACAATATGGAGTAGAAAATTTAATCTAGCATTAGAAACAATAACATCATTAAGAAATCACTGTGATTTTAAATATGAAAAAGATTCTAAAAATGCTAAAGAAGTAAAAATATTAAATGTAGTAAGACCTACAATTAGAACTTATGTACCAGGCACAGCAATTACTAGAGAAGGAGCAACAGATGGTTCAATGCTATTGAAAATTGATCAATTCAAATACTTCAACTTTGAAGTCGATGATGTAGATAAAGCTCAATCTGTACCAGGATTAATGGATGAATTAACAAGAGAAGCTTCAAGAGGATTAGCTGAAGAAGGAGACAAATATGTAGCTTCATTAGTTAAAGCTGGAGTAGAAGATGCAACAAATCCAATAGGACAAAGTGCTTCAGTAGTAACTTTAACAAAAGCTAATGCTGTAAGAACTGTAGAAGATGGATTTGCATACTTATACGGTAAAAACTGTAAAGTATCTGATACTTTCTATTTAGAAGTAGCTCCAAAACCATTCACAATCTATAGAGAAGCTTTAACAGAGTTATCAACAAATAACCCTGAAATATTAAAGAAAGGTGCTGTTGGTAAAATCAATAATGCTTATGTATGTATTGAGAACTTACTACCAACAGGAAAAGCAAGTGGAAGTTCATCTGTTGATGATGTTCACTATAATATATTAAGAACATCTAAAGCTATAGCATTTGCTGAACAAATCAACAAAGTAGAAGCATATAGACCTCAAGATGCTTTCTCAGACGCATTAAAAGGACTATATACATATGGTGCTTTAATAACAAGACCAGATGAAATCTATGCAATTAAAACAGCTATGTAGTATAAGAGGGGGAAACCCCTCATTATATCACTTTGAAGGTATAAGCCAGTTCGAATCTGGCAAAAGTGAAAGGAGAAAATAAATGAACGAGTTGTTTACAATTAAGCCTAGTTTAAGACAATATTATGGAAGAACAGTAACAAAAGAAATGGAGTTTGATGAGTTTACGGATGATAAAACAATACATCAGACTTTAAAAGATTTAGTATTAACAACAGAGATTAATAGAGAAAGTGAATTTAACGGAGTAAAAAGTACAGAAAAAAGTATATTAACTCAAGAATTACCAGAGGGAACAATATTAATATGGAACGAAATAGAAGGGTATATATTACCAGACAGAGAAGTATATAAACTAAAAGATTTAAAACAAGAAATAAATGAAATAGAAGAAATATATAAGGAAGTGAACAAAGATGACACTAAATGAAAATAAAAAAATAACATTAGCATTGATAGAAGAGTATTCACCTAATAATGAATACTTAACAGAAGATGAAGATATAGCAAATAGATTAAATTTAGTATATGCTCCTAACTATCAAGAAATAAGTCAAATAAAAAGAATACTTAAAACAAAAGTACTAAAAGATATAACAGGGGAAACAGAAGAAGGGTATGAAGAAATATCATTACCTTCAAATATGTATCAATTAGCAAAGGTAACAGCATTAGATTCTAAAAATAGAGAAGTATCACCAGATTATAGAACTATAGGAAATAAGATATACATAAATAAAGAATCAGATGCAAAATATATATTAGAATACTATATGTATCCAACAGTAATAACACAAGATACAGATAAAGATTTTATGTTAGAGTTAGACCAAGATGCACAATTGATTTTACCATATTTAGTTGCAAATGATATATTAAAAACAGACCCTTCAAGTGATTATCAAGCTTTTGCAAGTGAATATAGAAGAAAATTAGAGCTATTAGATCCACGCAAAACACTTTCTTCTATTGTAATTGAAGAAGGAGTGGTGTAGATGGCAAAGAATAGTGCAATAGGCAAAATGATAAAAAGAGCATATTCAAATTTTAGAGGAATAGATTTTTCAAATGACCCAGGCATAGTTAATATTTCAAGAAGTCCAGATGCTTTAAATGTCTGGAAAAACTACTCAGATACACAAGGAAGTTGTGTAGAAACGAGACCAGGCTATGTCAAATTAGCTGATTTTAACAATAAAATAAACGGATTTTTCGTATATAATAATCAAGCTTTAATTCACAGCGGAACTAATTTATATCTATGGTCAAATTTTCCAGACAGTCCAGAAGAAAAAACACTTTTAAAGAATGATATGAACAACGAAAGAAGTTCATTTGTTATATTTAATAATAAACTATATATCTTAGATGGAAAGTATTTTTTAGTATATGATGAAACTCTAAGAGAAGTAAAAAACAACAATCCATTTATACCAACAACAACAATAGGAAGAAAACCTAGTGGTGGTGGTGAAATGTATCAAGATGTAAACTTATTAACACCATTGCGTAAAAATTCTTTTTGGGGGGATGGTACAAGTACAGACTATTACTTAGATGCTACAGGAATAGATGAAGTAACAGAAGTAATAGTAAATGATGAAGTGGTGGCAAACACAGATTATACAGTAGATTTAATCTTTGGTAAGATAACATTCAATACAGCTCCATCTCAAGCAATAACGAGTGATAATGTAGTAATAACATTTAGTAAAAATATTTCAGGTTATGCAAATAGAATTAGTAAATGTTCTAAAATGGTAATATTTGATAGAAGGGTATTTTTTGCAGGAAATCCAGAATATCCTAATGCAATATTCCATTGTGAACTAAATACACCAGAATATATTTCAGATTTAGCATACTATCAAGATGGAACAGAAGAGAGTATGGTTAAATCAATAGTTGTAGGTAATAATATTTTATGGGTATTCAAAGAAACAAACCAACAAAATGATACTATTTTCTATCATACAGCTACAATAGATTCAACAGGTAAGGTATACCCTAACTATCAAGGAAATGTAAGTACTGGATGTTATGCAGATGCAATTAACTATAAAGATGATATTGTATTTCTAAGTAGAAATGGACTAGAAGGAATAGCAAATGAAAACATAGATTCAAGACAGTTGTTAAATCATAGAAGTAGTTTAGTAGATAACAAATTAATTAATGAAAATAATTATAATTTAGCAATGATGACAGAATGGGAAGGGTACCTTCTAGTGCTAGTTAATCATAAAATATATTTAGCTGATATAAGACAAATGTATCAAGGAATTATAGGTTACGAGTATGAGTGGTATTTATGGGATTTAGGAGTAGAAATTTGTTATTTAAAAGAGTATAAAGGAAAATTATATGTAGGAGCCGAAGATGGCTCTATTTTTGTTTTCGAAGGAACTAACGATAACGGAACAGCAATATTAAGTTATTGGACAACACCTATGGATAATTTCGGTATAGGAAATTTAAATAAAACGACAAATAAAAGAGGTGGAGTAGCAAAAATTAAAACTATTCCAAATGGAGCCATCAAAGTTTCAGAAATAACTAATAAAAGACAAGAAGAAAGGTTTATTAAGCAATATAGTGCGACAGGATTTGATTTTTCGAACATAGACTTTGGAAATTTCTCATTTGTAACGAACAATCAATCATATGTAGTTTATAAAATTAAAGAAAAGAAATTTGTAGAGTTGTCGTTGAAGTTTTATTCAGATGAAATAGATAAACCTTTCGGAATATATAGTGCAATGATAGAAGCCTTTGTAGGCGGATATGTAAAGAAATAGGAGGAATAATATGAGTTTACCAAAATTGAATGATAATTTAAACAAAGTAAGCAGTTTGCCAGAAAAACCAACATTAACATCAGCAGAATTGCAAGCAGTTTTCGACGAAGCGGGTAACATAATAAAAGATTATTTGAATAATACATTAACTGGAGCTATTGAAACATTAATAACAACTACAGTAAACGCCAATAAAACAGTAGTAGAAAATACTTTAACAAGTACAAGTATAACTAGTGCTTTAGCATCAGCACAGGGTAAAGTTTTAAATGAAAGAATAACAACAGTTGCAAATGAAAAACAAAAAATAATTGGTATAGGTACAGATGACCCATCAGGAGGAGAAGATGGAGATGTTTATATAAAAATTTTTGAATAGGAGGTAAGATATGGCAACATCAGGGTCAATTAATACTGGTTCAGTCGGAAGCTTTTATTTTACCTTCGATTGGTACAGAACAGGTTATAGCAGTTCACTTAATGAACATTATATACATTATACAGTAACAGCTCATAACTCTCCTGGGAGTTATAGAACGATTTATTTAAAGGATTTATGGATAGCTGGTAGTCAAAAATATTATGAGGCAGGTGGTTCAACTTGCTATGATGGAACTGTAATAACTTCAGGAGACATAACTATTCCAAGCTCAACAAGTGCTGGTGATGGTTGGTTTAATGTATATTTCGGAGCTGGAGTAGGAACAGCTTCAGGTACAAATTGTAGCTTAGAGGGTAGCTGGGATTTAGATAGGATTCCTAGATATACAACCGTATGGAACTCAGAAAGAGGTAAAAGTTTAAATAGTATTTCTGTAAATTGGACAACAGCAGATGCAAGAGATTGGACTCAATACAGCTTAAATGATGGTGTATGGACTGATGCTTATGATACCGTTGCATCAGATCAGAAAAATGGATATTACACGATATATAATTTACAACCTAATACAACTTATAAGGTAAGAACAAGATGTAGGAGGCAAGATAGTGGCTTATGGAGTGAAGCATCAGACTTATATATAACGACTTATGACATAGCAAAATTAACAACAGTGCCTAATATAAATCACGGAGATAACTTAACAGTTAGCTATACAAATCCAAGTGGTTCTTCATTGGAAATAAGTATATTTAAAACGGATGGATTAACACCAATAGCTAATTATAGAAGTTGTTCAGGAAGTTCTTATACATTTCAATTTACGGATGCAGAATTGGATAAATTATATAAACTTTATGGAAACAATAATTCAGTAACAGTAAGAGTTTATATTAAAACAGCAAATAACTTTAATTACTTACATTTTAAAGAGTTTACAGTTACATTTACAGGAAATCAAAAAACTATTAAAGTTAAAACTTCAGGAGAATATAAAAGAGGCAAAGTTTATGTAAAAGTAGATGGGGCATGGAAACGAGGAATTATATGGACAAAGGTTGACGGAACATGGAAAAAGAGTATATAAAGGAGGAAAAAGATGGAAGGATATGAAGATATAGATAATATCACCAAAAGACAAAACGAAATGTTAGATAATTCGTTACAACAACAAAGAGATATTATAAATAAGCAAACAGACTTAAATGTTGCTGAACTAGAAAGAAATAAACAAGAAATAGACAAAGATGCGAATAAAACGAATCAAGCTCTATATACAGAGTATAGAAAAGCGAGTAATCCATATGGTGCAAATGCAGAGAATTTAGCATCAAAAGGATTAGGAAATAGTGGTTATGCAGAAACAACACAAACTAATCTATATAATACATACCAAAGAAACATAACGGATACTTTAAATAAAGCAAGAGATTTAAAATCTGATTTTGATTTTCAAATTAGCAAAGCAAGACAAACAGGAGACATTACATTAGCTCAAAATTCATTACAAATATACAATCAAAAAATGCAATTATTAGCACAAGAATATGATATGAGAAATAATAGAAAACAATTCTTATATCAACAAGAAAGAGATAGAGCATCAGACAATAAATGGCAACAACAATGGGATTATCAAAAATCAAGAGATGCAGTTGAAGATAGTAGATGGCAAACACAATTTGATTATCAAAAACAAAGAGATGCTGTTGCTGATAGTCAATGGCAAAAACAATATGAACTATCAAAAAAAGCTAGTGCTAGTAGAAGTTCCTCTCGTTCTACTAGCAAAAGTGGTAGTGGAGGAAATTCTGGAGTAGCAGATACAAGCAATTCAAAAGTAACAGCAAAACAAGTAATCAATAATATACAAATAAAACAAGGAACTTTTATGGATAAAAACGGAAAAATAATAGCAAATCCAGGAGTAATAGATGGACTATCAGGAAAAACTTTTGCCAATGTAGAGGATGTATTAAAATATTATAATTTATAGGAGGATAATATGGCTAAAAAGATATGGGAAAAGATGCGTGATGATAGGCTTGCAAATGAAGAATCAAGGCAACAAGAAGTACAACAAGCAAATCAAGATTTTCAAAACTATGCTCAAAATAGTGCGCAAGCAACAGATATATGGAGTAGAGTACAAGATAAGCTTAATTTAGCACAAACGCAGGCACCAACTAACAGTTTTAATTATATAGACACTAAAAAAAGTATACAAAGTAGAGTAAATGAAATAGCTAATATGATTGCTCCAAGAAGAACTAATATATTCAATACAATGGAAACTAATTTGATGCCAATACTTGAACAGCAAAATAAAGAAAAAGCAGAAGAACTTAAAAATAGAAATTTTAAATTAAAAGAAAATCCAGAATTACCTGTTGAATATACAGAAGAGCAAAAAAGAAAATTAATACCAGAAGTAGTCAAAAAGGTTACACAACCAGATTTAGGAGAAGTAACGAGTAATTTTTTTAATGATTCAGGTAGAACTATTGAAAACGCATGGATTGGATTGAAACATGGAGTAGAAGATTCATCTAATTATATAGGTTCGTTCTTTACAGGTGTTCAATCAGAAAATAACAGAATGATAAAAAGAGTATTAGATTCTAACTTAACAGATGAAGAAAAAAGAGCTTATATTTATAATAATTTAAATTCTGAAGAAGCAAATACTGAAAGATTAAATGCAATGATAGAAAACTTAATGCCAGCTAAAAATGTGCCTCAAGAAATATATGATGTACTTAAAGCAGGCTATGATGAACAGCTAAAGAAAATGAAAGAAGAATATGGATTTAGTGATAAAGATTCACAAAAATATGCTGATATATATTCTAAGAATAAAGACAAAATAGATGCAATTGCTTTAAAAGATGAATTTGAAGAATCACGAAAAGCAGAAGATACAAAAATCGCAGAAAACATAGAAAATCAAACTAATATAGTTTCAAGAAAATTAGCAGAAATATCTCCTTCAATGGGGCAAATGCTACCTGGTATGGGATTAAGTATGATCAATCCAGTTTTAGGAACAACATATTTTACAACAAGTGCTGGAGGAGGCTATGTTAGAGATGCTGAAGAAAGAGGAATGTCACCATATGAAGCTAAAACTTATGGTACTATAATGGGAACTTTAGAAGGATTGAGTGAATCTGTAATAACAGGGCAACAAGCTAATAGAATATTGCATAGTTTTGGTAAAAGAGGAATTAGTACTGGAGTTCTAAATAGTACAGGATTTAATATACTTGAGAATGTTGTGCAAGAAGCTATTATGGAACCAGCACAAGAATTAACAGCAGAATTAGTTGGTGGAAAAGATAAAGCTAACTGGGATAATATGCAAGATAGAATGTTTAATGCTGGACTTAATGGTGGAATAATGGGATTAATTTCAAATGGTGCTACTTATGGTTTAGAAAAAACAGGAAAAGCTTATAATAAAATAAAAAACGGACAAGCTTTATCTGAAAATGAGATTAATGCAGTAATACAAGAAAATGTAAAAGCAAGAGGACAAGAAACAGTAGAAAATGATTTTAAACAAGGAGCTAATCAAGTATTCCAACAAGTTTCTACAATCCAAAATGAGCAATCTAATGCGCAAGAACAACAAATTACACCACCAGTACAAGAAAACGTTTCAAATCAAAACGTGGTTGCAAATAATCAAGACAGAGAACGCAGATTACAAGAATTAAAAAATATAGATACTTCTAATATGAGATTTATAGAAAGAGGAAAAATAAAAACAGAAATCAGAGCATTAGAACAAGGATTTAATTCTATTGAGGAATACCAAAAAGCAGAACAAATAAAAAGAGAACAAGCACAAAAAGAATATGAACAAAGACAGAAAGAAAAAGAATTGGAGAAAATAGAACAGCAACAACAACTTGAAAAAGAAATCCAAGAGAGTAATCCTACAAAAAGAGCACAATACGAAATTATACAAAAAACTAATCCAATGCTTGATGATTATCACACTGGAATTAGAAGTCCTAAAGATATAAAAACATTCAATGAAGTTATAAATGATGAGGAAAGCTTTGCATGGGGAGATTTTTCTAAAGAAGATGCACAAAATGCATTAGAACAAGGAAAAATAACCATATATAGTTCATATCCAATAGAAAATGGTACGTTTGTATCAACATCTAAAGTACAAGCTGAGGACTATGCGGGAGGAAAAGGTAAAAAAGTATATTCTAAGGAAGTACCATTAGGAGAAGTGGCATGGATTAATGGAGATGAAGGACAATATGCAAAAGTAGATAGTCTTGCAAATAATCAACAAATAAATAATTTTAGTGGATACACTCAAAGGGAAATAAATAATATAAAAAGTAATAAAATTTCAATAGCACAAAGTAGTGAAGATATATCAAAATTTGTTAATAATTCAAGAAAAATTTCTGGAAATTTCAAAATGTATTTAGGAAAAATAAAAGAGAGTGCTTCAAATTTAATAAAAAATAAACTAGGAATAAATGTTGATAATTATAATATTTCACTAAAAACAGATGATGTTAGAAAAATATTTAAAGACCATGGAAGTGAGAAAACAGAAATACCAAGAGGTCAAGTTCCTATAACCGAAAATGATTTTTTAAATATTCCAGATATAATTAATAACCCAGATTCAATTAGTTTAGAAGGGAAATCTCCTCAGGGAAAACCTGCAATAAAATTTGAAAAGAATATAGATGGAAATACTGTTGTAGTAACTTATGTTTCTGACAAGCATAATAATTTAGAAATGCAAACTATGTATAAATTTAAAAATAATAAAAAAAGAGATTCTGCCACTGTACTCCATGAGAATCAAGCTCCTGGGTTAAACACATCCGAAATGGACAGTGGTACGAATCTTTTTATTAATAATAGTATACCACAAAATAACGAAGTTGTCAAAAATGATACTATTACTAATAATTATGAGCAAAATTCGGAAAATAATACTCAAAATACACCAGGCGAAAAAATAAACTGGAACAAAATAGAACGCCCAGAAGGAAAATTTAGAAAGCATTATCTAAGTGTAATAGAAAGTTCAAATACAACAGCAGAAGCTAAAGCTATTGCAAAAGAAATGATGGGATTAGATACTTATACACCTCAAAGTAACGAAAGCTTATTGCAAAAGGCTGATAAAAGAATAAGTATGTCAGAACCAGATGCAGAATTAAACTCTTTACTAAGTAGAGCAATGAACAATGATAAAGTCAGTGATGTTGATATAGCAGTAGGTGAAAGATTAATTGAGTACTACTCTAAAATAGGAGATAAAGAACATTTACAAGATTCTATTCATGCAACAGCACTAGCTGGAACGCAAGCTGGTAGAACAGTGCAAGCAATGGCATTACTAAATCATATGACACCTCAAGGACAATTAGTATGGTTACAAAGAAGTATTGATAAAATGAATGATGCTTTACAAACTAAATATAGAAATAAAAGTAATACACCTCAATTTGAATTAACTCAAGAAATGACAGATAAGATTTTAAATACTAACTCTAAAGAAGAAATGTTTAAGGCATTAGATGATGTATACGAAGAGTTAGGTCAACAAGTTCCTAAGTCTATGAGTGAAAAAATAGATGAGTGGAGATACTTCTCAATGCTTGCTAATATAAAAACACATGGTAGAAATATGATAGGAAATGTTGCAATGCACATGACACAAAGAGCAAAAGACAAAGTAGCAGGAATTATTGAAAGTGCTGT
The DNA here is from genome assembly GCA_946545015.1 of uncultured Clostridium sp. Lineage (GTDB taxonomy): Bacteria > Bacillota > Clostridia > TANB77 > CAG-508 > CAG-269. The sequence goes on along the minus strand of CAMNMV010000006.1, from coordinate 26,043 downwards.
TTCAACATTCAAACCAAACATGGAAAGAACACATACAATAATGCCAGCAAGTAAAGAAGTAAAACAATTTGCTAAAAATGACTTAAAAAATATGGATGTTCAAACAGAACTAGGCATGAACGAAAACAAATATAATCCTCAATCAAGATTACAAGGTGCAAGAAAAACTTTCAAACATGATATTTTAAATAATACTTTAGGAAAATTGTTTGATTTAAATTCAAATTTATTAGAGGTAGAGGATAACATAGGTTTAAAATCTATGTATGTAAAAGCATTGAGTGAATATATTACAGCTAATAAAATAGATGTAAATAATATAACAGATGCTCAACTAAGTAAAGCAAGACAACACGCAATAAAATCATCACAAGAAGCAACATTCCATCAAGCAAGTGCATTAGCTACAGCATTAAATCAAATGGGAAAGAAAAACAATGTTGTTAAATTTGCCTTAGATTCAGCAGTACCATTTAAGAAAACACCTATAAATGTAGCTAAAACAGGTGCTCAATATAGTCCAGTAGGATTAATAAAATCAGCTATATTTGATACAGCACAATTAAGAAAAGGTAAAATCACAGTAAATCAATATATAGATAATATCTCTAAAGGATTAACTGGAACTGGAATAGCATTTATGGGATATGCTTTAGCAGAAGCAGGAATACTTAAAGCTTCAGGTGGAGATGATGATAAAAAAGAACAATATGATGAAGATCAAGGAAAACAAAGTTATTCAATAGAAATAGGTGGAAAAACTTATTCTTTAGATTGGTTATCACCTGTTGGAATACCTTTATTTATAGGAGCAGAAACAAATCAACAATTTAATCAATCTAAAAAAGAAAAGAATAGTAAGAGTACTGATGATGAAGAAAGTTTAAATAAAATACTAAAAAGTGTTTCTAACATAATGAACGCATCAGCTAACGCAATGAATCCTATGAGTGAAATGTCAATGGTACAAGGATTAACAAGTATATTATCATCATACAATAAGGAAAATGCAGTAGGAGATATGATAGTTAATACTGGCAAATCTTATGTAAATCAATTTGTTCCTACATTATTAGGACAAGTTGCAAGAACTACAGATGATTATGAAAGAACAACTAAGTCAACTAAAACAGGAACACTAGAAAAGGCAATAGACAGTACAGTAAATCAAATAAAAAGCAAAATACCAGGACTAAGACAAACATTACCAGTTAAAACAGATATATGGGGGCAAGAAGTAAAACAAAGTGAAAATCTTCCATTTAGAGCATTTAATAATTTTGTAAATCCAGCAAAAGTACAAGATGTCTCAAATGATATAGTAGATAAAGAACTTAATAGCTTATATGCTAAGACAAAAGAAAGTTCAATTATTCCTAAAACAATTGAAAAGACATTTTCTATTAACGGTACAGATTATAGAATGACTAATGAAGAATTTGCAAAATATAGTAAAGCTTATGGAACTACATCTCATAATATACTTGAAAGTCTAGTTAAATCTGATGAATATAGATATTTGACAGATGAACAAAAACAAAAAGCTATTGAAAGTGTTTATTCTTATGCTAAAGAAAAGAACAAAGTTGACTATGCAAATAGTGTAGCAGAAGAATTAAAAACAAGTACACTATATAAGACAATGCAAGAATTAAAAACATCTAAAAATCAAAGCAAGTATTTAGACTATGTTGCTCAAACTAAGGGAATAGAAAAAGAATCAGCTAAAAATAAAATATTATTAGAATCAGATTATGATGATAATGTTAAATCAATAATATACGCAAATGGAACAGGAAATGATGATAAACTTTATAGTATAATGCAAGATAGTGTAGATATAAATGAATATTTAGACTATAAATTAAAATCATCTAATAAAGAATTTTCAGCAGATAAAGATTCTAACGGAAAGACAATAACAAATAGTGCTAAAAAGAAAATGTATAATTATGTTAATAATCAAATATCAGGAAGAATTAATAAATTATTAATTTTAGCAAATAACTATAAATTAAGCAGAGGTGAACAAAATGAGATTTTAGAATACATAAAAGATACATCAGATAACGAAGATGAAGTTAAAGAGAAGTTAAAGAAACTATCAAGCAATTTCGAATTAAGAAACGATAAAATATATTATAAATAAGCACTTGTAACAGAGTGCTTATTTTTTTATATAAGAAAGGAATAAGTAATGATAGAAAAACCAAAAAGACCTAAAAAATTAAATAATCAAGACAGAAGAATACCTAATGACATACAGGAATTAATTAATAGATACGATTTAGATAATACAGATATATATGACTTCTTAGACTATTTAGTTAATTATCTAAACGAAAGGGGGATATAAATGAAACAAATTGATTATGAATTTATTCGTGGAGACACAAAGAAAATGAGGAAATTTCGACCTACAACATTAGATGGTGAAGTACTTGAACTATCCAACTCAGATAATATCTATTTTACAGTCAAAAATGCTAATAGAGTTGCAAAAATAAAAAAGTCAATAAACAATGGAATAACATTAGGAGAAGATGGATATTATCATATAACTTTAGAAGCGGAAGATACAGAAGATTTAGACTTAGGAACTTACCAATACGATATTGAACTTGTTCTTAATTTGAATCCAAACTTTGTGCAGACATTAATTAATGGTGAAATTACATTAACAGAAGATATTACAAGGAAAGGAGACAGAATATGAATGAAGAAGAACTAGGAGTGGATGTTGAAGTTGATGAAGTAGAAGTACCAGTAGATACAGCCAGTGATGTACTTAAAGGTGATAAAGGTGAAAAGGGAGACAAAGGTGATAAGGGAGACAAAGGTGATAAAGGAGACCAAGGCATACAAGGTGAAAAAGGTGATACTGGTGATACTGGTGAAAACGGAGAAGATGGATTTAGTCCTACAGTAGAAATATCTAAAGTAGGGAAAATAACAACAATAACTATTACAGATGCAGAAGGAGAACATACAGCAACAATAAGAGATGGTGAAGATGGAGAAGGTTCTGGAGATATGCTAAAAGCTACATATGATGCAAATAACAATGGTATTGTAGATAATGCGGAAAAAGTAAACAATCATACTGTAGAAAAAGATGTTCCATCTAATGCAGTATTTACTGATACAGTATATGATGATACTTCTATACACAATGATATATCTACTTTAGAAAATGGAAAAGTAGATAAAGTAACAGGTAAAGGGTTAAGCTCAAACGATTTTACAAATACTTATAAAGATAATGTAGATAGCAATACAAGTGCGAGACATAGTCATTCTAACAAATCTGTACTAGATAATATAACTTCGACAGATATTAGTAATTGGAATAACAAAAGTAATTTCAGTGGAGATTATGATGATTTAACCAATAAGCCTAGTATTCCAACAAAAACAAGTGATTTAAGAAATGATAGTGATTTTGTATCAGATGCTAGTTATGTTCATACAGATAATAATTTTACAACAGCAGAAAAAGAAAAATTAGCAGACTTAGAAAACGGCGCAAGTGAAACACTTCCAGTAGGTACTATTATTCCATATGCAAGCTCAACATTACCAGAAGGATATATGATATGTGATGGTAGAGCATTAAGCAGAACTGAATATTCAAAATTGTTCCAAGCGATTGGAACTTTTTTTGGCGCTGGTGATGGCTCAACAACATTTAATATACCTAACTTAAAAGGTAAAGTGCCAGTAGGTTTAAATGGTAATGATACTGATTTTGATACTTTAGGAGAAACTGGAGGAGAAAAGGAACATACATTAACAATTAATGAAATGCCTAAGCATAATCATACATTTTTAGATAACAATTCTAATACTTACCAAACAATTGCAACTATGGTAGCAGGTGGAAATTATGATGCTTCACAATTAGGTGGTTCAAGGAAGTACGAAAATATATATGTAAATTATAGTGGAAACAGTGAAGCTCATAACAATTTGCAACCATATATAGTTTTAAATTATATAATTAAAGTTAGTCAAACAACAACAACACAAGCTCAAGTAATAGATGGTTATAGTGAAAGTACCAAAGATTCTTACAGTTGTAATTATGCAAACAAAAAATATGGTGGAGTAGTTGTATATAATAATTTAGAAGGAGCTAACATATCAATACCGTTTACATTTCCAACAACAGGAGATAGTTTAGCTAATTATTCCAGAATGAAAATATATTCTAAACTAGAAATGACAGGATATACAGCATATTACATAACAGAATGTGAAACAGTTGTGAATGGAAGTGTATCATTAGAACAAGCAAGGTTGAATGCTGATAGTTTATGGTTAAATGATACAGCAAGATATAAAATGAATGCTAGTTCATTAACTAAAGAAATGGAATGTGATGTGAGAATAGCAGAAGGAAATATAGCTCAATTCAATAAAAATACTACAAGAACTTTAATATACAAAGTTGAATTATTTAAATAATATAAAAGGATTGTTGAATTTATATCTATGTTATAAAGGAGAAAACAATGGAAGAAAGATATCTTCAAAAAATAATCGAAAATGAACAAAGTACAAAATCAGCACATCACAGAATAGATAAGCTAGAGAGTGAAATTGGAGAAATAAAAGAATTAACTATAGCAGTTAAAGAAATTGCAATGGAAACAAAAGCGACGAGAGAAGATGTTAACGATATGAATGGAAGATTAAAAGTAGTAGAAGAAAAGCCAGCAAAGAACTGGGAAACAATTGTTAAATCAGTTTTAGGAGCATTAGGAAGTGGACTAGTTGGAGCTGGACTAGCTCTAATATTGAAGTAGGAGGTGTATTTATATGAAAAAGAAAAAAATTCAATTAATAATATCACTAATATCATCAGTAACAATAATGTTAGCAGTAGCATTAGGTTATAGTTTAACAGGTCATATTGATAGGGAAAAAGTACATCAAGCAGTAGATACAGTAATAGATGCAATAGAAACTTACAAAATGACTGATGAAGAAATAAAAGACTTGCCAACAACGAAGATAGAAGAACAAACAGAGGAACAAGAAAAAGCAACAGAACAAGAAGTAGAAAATGAAGGCTTTGAACTTCAAGGCGAGATAGCTTATGAGGGAGATAGAGCAAGAAGTTGGAATGTAACATTAGGAGATTACAAAGGGCTTACATATTTTAGCCAAATTGATAATAGATGGCGTTATAAAATGTATTCAAGTATAGGAGATAGTTCGCAAACAATAGGTTCAAGTGGATGTGGGCCAACATCTGCAGCAATGATTGTAACAGCTACAAAAGGAGCAATAACACCAGATACAATGTCAAACTTGTTTGTACAATATGGTTATAGAAGTGCAAATCAAGGAACATATTGGTCAGCTTTTAGAGCAGTAGCTGATGAGTTTAATATAGGCTATGAAGAAACAACAAATATACAAAGAGCATTACAATTATTAGATAGTAAAAGATTAGTGGTTGTAAGTTGTGGTAATGGATTATTTACAACAGGTGGACACTTTATAGTTATAGTAGGCAAAGAGGGTAACACATTAAAGATATATGATCCATATTTGTATAGTGGAAAATTTGATACATCAACAAGAAGAAACAAAGTAACTGTAAGTGGAAATACAGTATATTGTAGTGTTGATAATTTTAAAAATTATGCAAATGCAAAAGGATTTTTCTGTTATGCCCAAGATGGAGAAGTTTCAGAAAACAATATTAAACCAGTAACAACAGATACATATACAAGATATGTCAAAGTAAATACTTCTTTAAATGTAAGAAATGCACCTTGGGAAAGTATAGTAGGAAGTTTAAGTAATGGAACAGCAGTAACAGTTTACGAAACAAATGGAAACTGGGCAAGAATAGGAGATAATAGATGGGTATGTTCAGATTACCTGCATTCAACTAGTCAAAGCTCATCAACAACTGTTCAAGCTGTTCAAAAATTGAACAGTTATACAACAGGAAGATATAAAGTAACTGCTAGTGTACTTAATGTTAGAACTGGACCTAGTACAAATTACAGAGCTAAAAAGTATTATGAACTAACAGCTAATGCAAGAAATCAAAATAGTAGATTAGGAAATTACTATACTAACGGTTACAAAAGAGGAGTAGTATGTACAGTAACTAAAATAATTGGAAATTGGGGTTATACTCCAAGTGGATGGATTTGTTTAGATTATTGTAGTAAATTATAAAGTAAGAGGTAGATTAGATTAATTTCTAGTCTACCTATTTTTTTAATCATCTAAATTTTGAGTTGATGAAATACAGAAACCATCTTTTGCTAGATATTTATTTCTAAAAGCTTTTTCTTCATCTTTAGTATGTTTTTCTGTATCAAATTGTTCAACTACTTTATTTTCAGATATAAATAATGCATTTAAAATCATTATTTTACCTCCTTTCTTTAAATAATAAATGATTATATAGATCTTTATTAAAAAAGTAAAGTAAACAAGCAAAAATATTTTAAAATCAAGCCATATAACTTGTTGCCTTGAAAATAAAAATGGCTTAAAATCCATTCTCGTAGGTCGGTTTTTAGTGGGAAATCAAAGAGAATACTATTTGCAAAAATTTTAAAAATATGATATAATTGTATTGACAGAAATGTAATCTAATGTTACAATTCTGTTACAAAAAACTTCGATAATCGAAAAAAGATTACATTTATATTAAGATTATATTAATATTGTGTAATATTAATTGACAAAAGATAATATTATTAATAATATAATAAAAAAGAATAAGGGACGGAGCCCTTATTCAATCATTGCTAATTGTGGGGATGTTTGGTATGTACATCTTCACTTTTTTTGTCTGCTATTGGTATAACAGATAAACTTGCTGTAAAACCTTTAGATAATTTTGCTTTACCTTTAGATTTTAAGTTCTTTATAAAGTCTGTTGCTTCTTTCACTAAAAAACTTAGCGAGAGAATTATTGCAACAATTCCTAAGATCCATTCCAATTTTTCCTCACCTCCTTCATCTATTGTTGTACCGAACCATCTTGCGAAAGTTAGGTACATAGATTAATAGTTGAATAGCAAGAAGTAGTAATCAACTACTAATCTATGTACCCAACTTGAAGGAGTTAACAACTTAATTCACACTATAACAAAAATGGAAGATATTGTCAATATAAATTTCGACAAAAATCTTGTAAGATTTACTATGTAAAACTTTTAAAAAAAAATTTTAAAATCATCGACAAATTTCAACAAACAAAATTAACATAAAGTGTTATAATATCATTAAAGGAGATGATATTATGGAACAATCATATAAGAAATCTCTACAAATGATAAAATTATTAAAAATAAAAAACAAGAAGCAATATAACACAGCAAAGAATTATTTTCAAATATTAAACATCGAAAGTTTAAAATACATAACAGGACTAAAAGATTTTAGAGATATAATTAAATTAGCAAATGAGGTTTAGTGCCTCATTTTTTATTTGACATTTTAAATTATAATGTTATAATATTTTTGACAACTTTTTGACAACTTTCTAAGAGGAAAAATAGGAAAAAATGGACAGTATAGACAACCTATTTTGCGAATTATAAGTTGTCAAAATATAACAAATATTAATAAAAACAGCTAAAATGCCACTATAGCTCAGTTGGTAGAGCAACGGATTCGTAACCCGTAGGTCAGCAGTTCGATTCTGCTTAGTGGCTCCATAATTTTTTGTCTAAAAAACATTATTTAGTAACAAGATAAAACAAAAAATTTGAAAAATATATAAGTTGTGCTCAAGAAATTTTTGAAACCTTGAGCTATTTTTGTATGTATATGTTTTTTAATTATGGAGAATTTGCCATAATTAAAAATTACAAAAAATTGACAATAGAGAGGGAAGATATTATAATTTAAGTATCCAAAAGTTTTCTCTCTGATGTGATATCAGTGATTATGGCTCGTGACCGTGCAATTGCACAAGGAGGAACTATGAAAAATGTTATCATAAAAAGTATCACTACAGACGATGTTATTCCGCCTAAAGAGCTTTTGGGAGATGATTACATTAAAGTTATTGTAGCAATAAAAATAATTAAGGAAAATTGGTTAAATCCTTATTATGGATGCTACAAAGCTGATGTACCGTCTCTAGAAGACTTTAGAAAGAAAAAACCAAATCTTCGCAATGCAAACAGAATTGTTTCTGAGTACGCTCTTTTTATTGAACAATGGTATAAAGATCATCCAGATGAAATAAGGAGAGAAGAAGGTTCTCGCAAATTGTGGGAAAAGAACAATGAAAAGCAGTTTAATATAGTATATAATACTGCTATAGAACATGGCTTGTATATGAAATGGTTAGGGACAATAGAAACTAGTAGTGGGAATATGTGGGACGTTTTCAGCGATAAAGAGCGCATTGCTCGAATCTACTGCTAATATTTTAGCAAAATTTAACTAAAAAAAGTTTATCTTTTCTCTCTCGGTTTGAGAGAGTTTTTAATTTATATAAAAAATTTTTGAAAAAATAAAAAAATGTGTTATAATTATAAAGATGTGGCAAGTTTTGCTCACAGGTAAGCTTTAACCCCGATATGCACAAATGTGCGGGAGGTAAAAAATGGCAGGAAGATTTTGGTTAGTGAATTTGAAAAACTTCGGAGATGATCCGCTGGATGCGGAAAAGTATTTCGGTAAGGATACTGCAATACTTTTTGAGTGTTGCAACAAGATACTTGAAAATGCCTTGAAGAATTTCAAAGGATGCAAATCATACAACTGGGAAGACATTAGAAAGATACGTCAGGAAAGAAAGGTTGGCGCTAAGGAGGCCATCGAAATCTATAGGGATGAGAATCCTGAAAAGGTAAAGAGGGTTGAAGAGAGCCAGAAAAGGTGGAAAGAAGAGAATGAAAGACTCTTCAAAATAGTCTATGGCATTGCCAGGAGACATCACATATTTCTGGACTGGTTAGGAAACGCAGATCCCTATTGCCCAGATGAATGGGAAGTATATAAAAAGGGTAAAAAAGTCGGACGTATCTGTCTTTAAGTTCTGCTATTATCAAAAAAAGAAATATCTTTTCTCTCTCATTTTGGGGGAGTTTTTCATTTTTTTGTTTTAGTTTAATTTATTTTATTTTTATATAATATTTTAATATATATTTTTGATAAATCAATTATTGATAATTTTATTTTTTTATGTTAGAGTAAATACAATATAATAATATAAAAATATTTAAAATAAAAGAGGGATTAATATGAGAAATGTAAGAAAACATTCAAAAAGTAGAAACAAACAAAATGTAATTAAAATATTGTTTGCAGTTTTAGTAATTGTATTAGTGGTTCTTTTTCTAAATACAAAATTACAAGAAAAAAATGAAAAAGAAGTTGGAGCTGTTGGAGGAAGTGACGTAAAAGATACTGTTGCACCAGAATTGTTGCTAAATGAAGAAAAAACAGTAATAGCTATAGGTGAAAAATATCAAATAAAGGCAACAGCAACTGATGATGTTGATGGAGATATAACATCAAAAATCCAAGTATCTGAATTAGATACTTCAAAAGCTGGAGATTATACAGTAACTTTAACAGTTACAGATAATGCTGGAAATAAAGCTGAAAAAACTCAAAAAGTAATTGTAAGAGAAGAATTATCACAAGGATTACCAGTACTTATGTATCATTTTTTCTATGATAATAGCAAATATTGGAAACAAGATAACAACTGGTTAAAAATTAGTGATTTTGAAGAACAAGTAAAATATATGACAGAAAATGATTTTTATTTTCCTACATGGGATGAAGTTAGTAAATATATAGATGGAGAAATTAAACTCCCATCTAAAAGCGTGGTTTTAACTGTTGATGATGGAGATGATTCATTTTTTGATTTAGCAGTACCAGTATTACAAAAATACAAAGTTCCTGCAACATCATTTGTTATAACATCATGGTATGGTGGAAGATATGATCCCAAAATGGAATATGTAGTATGGGAATCACACTCAGATAAAATGCATGAAGCAGGAGCAAATGGAAAAGGTAAGATGGTTAATTATACATATGATCAAATTGTAGAAGATGTAAAATATTCATCAGCAATATTAGGTGGAGCAAATGTATTTTGTTATCCATTTGGGCATTATAATGATACTGCTATAAAAGCTCTTAAAGATTCAAATTATATATTAGCTTTTACAGTAGAAGGTGGAAGAGTTACAAAAAAATCTAATAAATTTAAATTACCAAGGGTAAGAGTGTCTGATGGAAATAGTTTGAATTATTTCATTAAATCTATTTCTTAATATTATGAAGGAGATAAAAATGTTTTATAGCAAGTATAGTGATTATATGCCTGAGCAAATTATAGATGAAAAATATCAACAAGATTGCAATGAACTTTTAAATAAGGTTACAGATGCTGAAAAAAAACAAAAAATGAAAAGTATACTATATGAAGGTGGATATGAAGATTTTTCAGTAAATAGTGAACTCCTTATGAAAAACAATCCGGATATAGAAAGAGAAAAAAGATTAGAAATAGCGTCAGTCATTGCGGATAATCCAGAAACTTTTGATATGTTAGTGCAAAATAATATAGATTTGTACCATGGAACGAATATAAATGCTTTACCAAGTATTTTAAAATATGGAATGAATAGTTTAGATGAATCTAATAGAATAGGAATAGAAGTTTCAACAGGAGAAGAATGGTCAAGAGTTAATGGAAAAAGAAGTTTTATAAGTTTTACAGATCATTTGCAAGTAGCAAAAGATTATGCATCACTTATTCCAAAAAATGAAGAAAATAAACAAAGTATTGGAGTTATAATAGGTATATCATCTAATGAAATAGATGATACCAAAATAATAAAAGTAGATTCAGATTTACCAGAAGTTGGAATATTAGATAACATACCTGTTGAAAATATAAAATTTATAGCAGTGCAAAAAGATAGAGTAGAATTTGTAAAAAAATTAGTAGATGATAAAAATATAGATGTTGCAGCAATTGAGTTTGGAATGGAAATAGAAAAAGAAAATAATAAAGATGAAAAACAAAGTAATGATAAGAAATTTGATAAACAAGAAATTTATGATTTAGCTAAAGGAAGAACTAAAAGTGGAATATTAAATTTATATAATAGAATAAAAGAGTTTGTTAATAGAGATAAAGATAAAAATAAAGAAGGAAAAAAATATGGAGAAGATTCTAGAGAATAAAGATATATTTAAAGAAGTATTAGTTATATTATCATATTTTAATGAAGATGTAACAGATAAAATTCCAAGAAATGTATTTAACAAGATAAAAGATATTGCTGCAGATTCTAAAGAAAATTTTTATATTGATCCTAATAAAAGTTTAGATGAACAAGATATATCTGAACAAAGTAAGGATTTAATTTCATTAATATATTATGATTACATGGCTACAGAAGAAGAAAAAGTAGAAATATCAAAATTATGGAATGAAAATGAAAAGAAGTATCAACAAGAATTAAAAAATAAGTATAGTGATTATGATTTGTTTAAAAAACAAGTTAAGAATGTTATAAGCGATGAGAATAAAAAAGTAGAAAAGACAACAAGTACTGAAATGATAGAATACAAGAAATATACAATATTTGATAAAATAAAAAGATTTTTAAAAAAAGTATTTAAGAAGAGAATTTAAGATTACTATTAATTAGTAATCTTTTTTCTTTAGTAATCTTTTTTTGAAGAAACTAATATTTTGTTTAAATTTGTAAAAATTTAAGTAAAAAACTATTGTATTATTTTATTAATTATGAAATAATCAGGAAGGTGCAAAAAGAAAATTGCAAGAAAAAATATGATAAGAAGGAAGATGAAATATGGAAGGCTTTAACAAAAAGATAGTTTTAGAAGATGGCGAAGAATACCTAGGATATGGATTCGGTGCTGATAAAGAAACTGTTTGCGAAATAGTATTCAATACATCAGTAGTTGGATATCAAGAAATAGTTTCAGATCCGTCATATACATATCAAGCGGTAGTTATGACATATCCATTAATTGGTAATTATGGAATAACAGATGATGACTATGAGACCAACAAACCTACAATAGGTGGTTTGATAGTTAGGGAATATAATGATATTCCAAGTAATTTTAGATATACCAAAACATTATCAGAATATTTAGAAGAAAATAACATCCCAGGAATATATGGTTTAGATACAAGAAAATTAGCAAGAAGTATTAGAGACAAAGGTAGTAGAAAAGTACTAATTACAGATATAACAACTAGTAAACAAAAAGCTTTGAAAATATTAAAAGATACAGAAATTTCCAAAGATGCAGTATCAAAAGTTAGTTGCAAAAAGATATGGTATTCAAGAACTGCAAATGCAAAATTTAATATAGTTGCAGTAGATTGTGGAATTAAATTAAATATTATTAGAAGCTTAAATAAAAGAGGTGGAAATGTAACAATAGTACCATACAATACTCCTTATGAAAAAATTGTAGAACTAAAACCAGATGGGGTGTTTTTTTCAAATGGACCAGGAGATCCAGAAGATGTACCTGAAGTAATTAATTTAATTAAAAAATTAAAAGGAAAATATCCTATATTTGGAATATGTTTAGGACATCAATTAATAAGCTTAAGTTATGGAGCAAAAACATATAAACTAAAATTTGGACATAGAGGAGGAAATCATCCTGTAATCAATTTAAAAACAGGAAAGATCGAGATTACAAGTCAAAACCATAATTTTGCAGTTGATGAAGAATCTCTAAAGAAAACTGATTTGGTAGCAACACATAAAAATGTATTAGATAATACTATAGAAGGTGTAGAATGTGTAAAAGACAGAATATTTTGTGTACAATATCATCCTGAAAGTGCACCAGGACCACAAGATAGTAGTTATTTATTTGATCAATTTATAGAAATGATAAAATCAAATAAGTTAATGTGAAATTAATAATTTTAAATTTTAGTAATTATAATATTGATTAAAGGAAGGAAAAATAAAATGCCAAAAAGAAAAGATATAAAAACTGTATTAGTAATTGGTTCTGGACCTATAGTAATAGGACAAGCAGCAGAATTTGATTATGCTGGAACACAAGCATGTTTAGCATTAAAAGAAGAAGGATATAAAGTAATACTTGTTAATTCTAATCCAGCGACAATAATGACAGATGTTTCTATAGCAGATAAAGTGTATATGGAACCATTAACTTTAGAATATGTTGCAAAGATAATTAGATATGAAAGGCCTGATGCAATACTTCCAGGAATAGGTGGACAAACAGGTTTAAATATTGCAATGCAATTGTATAAAAAGGGAGTTTTACAAGAATGTCAAGTAGAACTTTTAGGAACAAGTAGTGAGAGTATAGAAAAAGCAGAAGATAGAGAAAAATTCAAAGAACTATGTGAAGAATTGGGAGAACCTGTATTAGAATCAATAATTGCACATTCAATAGAAGATGGAATTGAAGCTGCTAATAAAATAGGGTATCCAGTAGTACTTAGACCAGCATTTACTTTAGGAGGAAGTGGTGGAGGATTTGCAGATGATGAAGAAGAATTAAGAGAGATTATGAAAAATGCTCTAAAACTTTCACCAGTACATCAAGTATTAGTAGAAAAGAGTATAAAAGGATATAAAGAGATAGAATATGAGGTAATACGTGATAGTAATGATACAGCGATAACTGTATGTAATATGGAAAATATTGATCCAGTAGGTATTCATACAGGAGATTCAATAGTTGTAGCACCAAGTCAAACATTAACAAATAAAGAATATCATTTGCTAAGAGATAGTGCATTAAAAATAATAAGAGCTTTAAAAATAGAAGGAGGATGCAATGTACAATTTGCATTAGATCCACATTCATTTAATTATTATCTAATTGAAGTAAATCCTAGAGTATCTCGTTCTTCAGCATTAGCTTCAAAAGCAAGTGGATATCCAATTGCTAGAGTTTCTGCTAAAATTGCTGTAGGTATGAGATTAGATGAAATACAATTGAGTAATACTCCTGCAAGTTTTGAACCAGCCCTTGATTATGTCGTGACAAAAATGGCTAGATTTCCATTTGACAAATTTGTTACAGCTTCTAATAAATTAAGTACTCAAATGAAAGCAACTGGGGAAGTAATGAGTGTGGGAAGAACATTAGAAGAGAGTATTTTAAAAGGAATAAGATCATTAGAAGTTGGAACATATCATATACATTCTAAAAAATTTGATAACATGGAAACAGAAGATATTATGCAATACATAGAAGAAGGAACAGATGATAGAATATATGCGATTGCTGAATTAATAAGAAGAGTTACAGATTTAGGATTAATATATAATAAAACAAAAATAGATATGTTATTTTTAGAAAAAATAAGTAATATTGTAAAAATGGAAAATCTTATAAAAGAGAATAAAGATGATATAGAAATTTTTAAAAGTGCTAAAAAGATGGGATTTTCCGATAAGTATATTGCTGAAGTTTGGGGATATACAGAAGAAGAGATTTATAAATTAAGAAAAGAAAACAAGATTTATCCAGTATATAAAATGATAGATACTTGTGCTGGGGAATTTGAAAGTTATGTACCATATTTTTATTCTACGTATGAAGAGGAAAATGAGTCACAAGTAAGTAAGAAAAAGAAAATAATAGTACTAGGAGCTGGGCCAATTAGAATTGGACAAGGTGTAGAATTTGATTATTCGACTGTACATAGTATAAAAACAATAAAACAAGCAGGATATGAAGCAATAATAATAAATAACAATCCAGAGACTGTTTCAACAGATTATACGACAAGTGATAAATTATATTTTGAACCATTAACAGTTGAAGATGTAATGAATATAATTGATTTAGAAAAACCAATAGGAGTAATTGCAACATTAGGTGGGCAAACAGCTATAAATTTGGCAGGACCACTTTCAAAACTTGGTGTTAAATTAATAGGAACAGATGTAGATGCAATAGAAAAAGCAGAAAATAGAGATAGTTTTGAAAAAGTTATGATGAAATTAAAATTATTACAACCAAAAGGAGAAGCGGTAACTAATATAAATGATGGAATAAAAGCAGCAGAAAAAATAGGATATCCAGTATTAGTTAGACCAAGTTATGTACTAGGTGGTAGAGCTATGCAAATAGTTTCTAATAAAAAAGCATTGGAAAAATATTTAAGATCAGCTGTTGAAATAAATAAAAAACAACCAGTATTAGTAGATAAATACATAATTGGAAAAGAACTTGAAGTTGATGCAGTATGTGATGGAACAGATGTATTTGTACCAGGAATTATGGAACATGTTGAAAAAACAGGAATACACTCAGGAGATAGTATAAGTATTTATCCAACATTTAGTGTAAGTAAAAAAGCTAAAGAGGTTATTTTAGATTATACTGTAAAATTAGGATTAGGAATTGGAATAAAAGGATTATACAATATTCAATTTATAGTAGATAAAGATGAAAATGTTTATGTAATAGAAGTAAATCCAAGGTCATCAAGAACAGTACCATTTATATCAAAATCAACAGGATATTCATTAGCAGATATTGGAACATTAGTAATGCTTGGAAAATCATTGAAACAACAGGGAATAAAAGAAGTATATCCAAAAGAAAAAGAAAAATGGTATGTAAAAGCACCTGCATTTTCTTTTTCGAAATTAAGAGGAATGGATGCATATCTTTCACCAGAAATGAAATCTACAGGAGAAGCAATTGGATATGATAAAACATTAACAAGAGCATTATATAAAGCACTTCAATCATCAGGAATGAAACTTGCAAATTATGGAACAATATTTGTGACAATAGCAGATAAAGATAAAGAAGTAGCTCTTCCATTAATAAGAAGATTTTATAATTTAGGATTTAATATAGAAGCAACAGAAGGAACAGCAAAATTTTTGAAAGAGAACCAAATTCGTACAAGGATTAAAAAGAAACTTAGTGATGGTAGTGAAGAAATACTAGATTCAATAAGAAAAGGATATGTAAGTTATGTAATTAGTACAAGAGATTTAGATTCTATTGATCAAGAAACAGATGGAGCAGCGATTAGAAGATGTGCAGTTGAAAATAATATTCCAATGTTTACAGCACTTGATACAGTAAGAGTTCTGCTTGATGTATTAGAAGAAAGAACACTTTGTATATCTACAATAGATGAATAAGTAAAATTTTTAGGAGGTTGAAATATTGATAATAGGAATAAGTGGAGGGTCTGGTGCTGGAAAAAGCACCTTATCAAGAAAATTGGAAGAAATTTTACCTAATTCATTATTAATAACTGTTGATAAATATATGCTAAAACATTCTTTGAATATGGAAAAAGAAATATTTGAAAACTTAAATATACAAAAAGACCCAAAGGTGTTTTGTTATAATTATTTTCATGATAGTTTTTCAAATGTAAAGACATGGATTTCAACAATAGAAAATAATGTTATTAATGATATCCAAGAAGATATAAAGAATAATAAAGAAAAAGAATATATTATTTTAGATTGGTGTTATCTTCCTTTATGTAACTTTTTTAACAAGTGTGATCATACAATATGCGTAATAGGAGACTATGAAAAAAGAAAAGAAAGATTAACAAAAAGATTGATTAATAAAAGTAGTTCAAAATATGATCAATATAATATTTCTATTTCAGATTGGAAACCTGATTCATATTTAAAAAGATTAGAATTTTCAGATTTAAGTAATAAAGGATATGAATTTAATCATTATATAACAAATGATTCGACTCTTGAAAATTATTATTTGGATATAGGAAAAATTGTAGATAAAATAATGATAGAAAAAAATTGAGTAAATATAAAATAAAACAACCCCAGCCTTAAGGATAGTAAAAGGCTGGGGTCTCCGCTGTAAAAAACTTTGGAGCATAATCAAATTCATTGTAATGAAATATGTCAAATATTTTGCAGGCACACTTTTAATTTTGAGGTATATGTGATATACTAATTTAGATTAAATAAAAGCATAAATGAAAGGAGAAAACTTATGCTTAAATTAAAAAATATTAAAAAAGAATATTTAACAGGAGAAAGCAAAGTTGAAGCACTAAAGGGGATAAATATTGAATTTAGAAAAAGTGAGTTTGTATCAATACTTGGTCAAAGTGGATGTGGAAAAACAACTTTATTAAATATTATAGGTGGATTAGATAGATATACAAGTGGAGACCTAATAATTAATGGAAAATCAACTAAGAAGTTTAAAAATAAAGAATGGGATGCATATAGAAATTATTCAATAGGATTTGTATTTCAAAATTATAATTTAATTCCTCACCAAACAATACTTTCAAATGTAGAACTTGCACTTACAATATCTGGAGTTTCTAAAAAAGAAAGAAAAGAAAGAGCCAAAAAAGTTCTTGAACAAGTAGGATTAAAAGAACATTTGCATAAAAAACCAAACCAATTATCAGGTGGACAAATGCAAAGAGTTGCTATTGCAAGAGCATTAGTAAATAATCCAGACATAATATTAGCAGATGAGCCAACAGGAGCATTAGATACAAAAACAAGTGTGCAAATTATGGAGATTTTAAAGGAAATCTCAAAAGATAAGTTAATAATAATGGTTACACATAACCCAGATTTAGCGGAAAAATATTCAACAAGAGTTGTAAAAATATTAGATGGACTAATTACAGATGATTCTAATCCTTTTGATAGTAAAGAAGAAAAAGAAGACGTAAAACCTAAAACTGGTAGAACTTCAATGAGATTTTTAACAGCATTACACTTGAGTTTAAATAATTTAATGACTAAAAAAGGAAGAACACTTTTAACTTCATTTGGTGGAAGTATAGGAATAATTGGTATCGCACTTATTTTAGCTATATCAACAGGAGTACAAAATTATATAAATAGAGTAGAAGAAGATACTTTATCTTCATATCCAATTAAAATAGAAAAAACAACTGTAGATATAGCAAGCATGATGGAAGTAATGATGGGAATGATGGATGTCGATACATCTAAACAAGAACCTGGAAAAATATATTCTTCAAATATTATGGATCAAATGCTTACAACTCTATCAAATAAAAGAGAAAATAACAATTTAGCCGAATTGAAAAAATATATTGAAAATGAAGAAAATAATGGGATTGTTAATAATAGTAATGCAATTGAATATAATTATAATTTAAAAATTAACTTATATAAAAATGATACAGAAAAAGAAATTGTTAAAGTTAACCCAAGTACTGTATTAAATGCAGTTGGAATGGGAGATACAATTAAAGCAACGAATGATTCAGGAATAATGGATATAATGGGAACTACAAATAGTCGAATGGCAAACACAGATGTATGGCTTGAATTACTTAACAATAAAGAATTATTAAATGCTCAAAATGAATTATTAGCAGGAAAATGGCCAGAGAAGTATAATGAAGTTGTTTTAATTGCAGATCAAAATAGCCAAATAAGTGATTATGCATTATATTCTTTAGGGTTGAAAGATCAAAATGAAGTAAAAGAAAAATGGAAAGCAATAGAAAAAGAAGAAAAAACAGAAGAAGCTGAACAAACAAGCTATACTTATGATGAAATTCTAAATTTATCATTTAAATTAATATTAAACTCAGATTATTATCAAAAGGAAAATGGAATCTGGGTTGATAAAAGTGATGATGATGAATATATGAAAAAAATCATAAATAATGCAGAAGAAATAAGAATTGTAGGAATTATAAAGCCAACTAAAGAAACAGTTGTTAATACTACAACAGGTGGAATTGGTTATACAAAAGATTTGAAAGAATATGTAATAAATAAATGTAATAATTCAGACATTGTAACTGAACAAAAAGAAAAGGTTGATACTAATGTATTTTCAGGTTTAAAATTCCCAACAGAAAATACAGAAAAATTCAATTATAGTTCTTTAACACCAGAACAACAAATGGCTATGAGTAGATTAAACAATGAGCAAATTGCAAAACTTATGGATGCATATACAAAAAATAAAGATGCAACATATGAGAAAAATTTAGAAAAAATGGGAGCTATAGATCTTAATAATCCATCTGGAATAAATATTTATCCAAAAGATTTTGATTCTAAAGACAGAATTGCTAATGCAATCGAAGAGTATAATCAAAGACAAAGAGATTTAGGAAAAGAAGAAAACGTAATAAATTATACAGATTTAGTTGGAGTAATGATGAAATCAGTAACGCAAATAGTGAATACAATTAGTTATGTATTAATAGCATTTGTTGCAATTTCACTTGTTGTTTCATCAATAATGATAGGAATTATAACTTATATATCAGTATTAGAAAGAACAAAGGAAATTGGAATATTAAGAGCGATAGGAGCTTCTAAAAAAGATATTTCAAGAGTATTTAATGCTGAAACATTTATAGTAGGACTTATTTCAGGATTGTTAGGAATTGGAATTACAGTATTACTTACACTACCAATAAATGCAGTTATCTATAATCTTACAGGAGTTACAGTACATGCAATGGTACCATTTGGTGCAGGAGTGGCACTAGTTTGTATAAGTATGATACTAACAATAATTGCAGGATTAATTCCATCAAAGATGGCAAGTAAAAAAGATCCGGTAATAGCATTAAGAACAGAATAATATTTTTAATAGTAATTCTCACTTTTATTGAGAGTTACTATTTTTATATTTTACTATGCAAAATGTATGCAATTTATTAGAAATATGATAAAATAATGGATATAATTAATGAAGAAGGGAACGGGAATAATATGTTTGATGAAAATATAAAATTTAAATATCCTTGGAGACCATATCAAGATAGAGTGTTAAAAGATGCAAATAAACATCTATCAGATGGAAAAGTAAATATAGTTGCAGCACCTGGTTCAGGAAAAACAATATTAGGATTGGAGTTAGCTAGAAGATTAGGAAAGCCTGTTATAATATTTGCTCCAACTGTTACAATAAAGAAACAATGGATTAGTAAATTTGTATCAACATTTACAGATTTTAAACAAGTACCAGATTGGATTAGTACAAATATTTATGACTTAAAATATTTTAATGTTGTAACATATCAAGCTCTTCATTATGCATATAAAAGAAAAAAATTAAAAAATGACGAAGTAGATGATACAGATGATGTTATCGATGATGAAAAACAACTAGAGACAGTAGAACAAATAAAGTCGTATGATATAGTACAAGAATTAATAAATAAGGGAATAACTACTTTAGTTTTAGATGAGGCTCATCATCTACAAAGTGAGTGGTGGAAAAGTTTAAAAGAAGTTACAGAACAATTAAATAATATCAAAATAATAGCATTAACAGCGACTCCACCATATGATGTAGAAAAAAATATATGGGATAATTATGTGAGTTTATGTGGTGAAATAGATGAAGAAATATCTGTACCAGAATTAGTAAAAGCAAAAAATTTATGCCCTCATCAAGATTATATATATTTCAATTATCCGACTCAGGATGAATTGGAAAATATAAAGAGTTATGATATCAAATTAAAGAAAATAATTGATGAAATGAAAACAAATCAAAATTTTATAAATGCTATAAATAATCATAAATATATTCAATCACCAAATACTTGCATTGAGGAAATTTTAGATAACCCTGAATATTATTCAAGTCAATTAATATTTTTAAAAAATGCTAATAAACCAATAAGTTCTTATCATGTACAAATACTTGGACATAATAGAGTAATTCCACAATTAGATCTACAATGGATGGAAATATTATTAAAAAATGTATTCATTACTGATAGACAAAATTATGCTGATTATGAAGATGTGATTTTAGAATTTGAGCACAAATTAAATCAAATAGGTGCAATAGAGAAAAAAAGTTTATCATTAACTGATAATAAAACGATACAAAATTATTTTGTAAACAGTTTAGGAAAAATAAATAGTATTGCAGATATTGTAAAGATAGAACATAACAATTTAAAAGAAAAAATGAGAATGGTAATATTAACAGACTATATTAGAAAAGAGTATTGTACAACAGAACAAATTCAAATAGATAAAATAGGAGTATTACCAATATTCAAAACTTTAATTACTAAATATCCTAATATAAAAACTGCAATGTTAACTGGAGGATTATTTGTAATTCCAAAAGAATTTTCAGAAAATATATATGGCCTTTGTCATACTAGAAATCTGAGTCCAGAAAAACTTAAATTCAAGCCATTTGTTTTAAATGAAAATTATGTAGAAGTTAGTATGCCGGAAAGTATTAGAAATGATGTTATGAATTGTATTTCAAAATTATTTGAAATCGGAAAAATACAAATAATAGTAGGGACCAAATCATTACTTGGAGAAGGATGGGATGAACCAAGTATAAATAGTTTAATACTTGCAACCTTTGTTGGCTCATTTATGCTTTCAAACCAGATGAGAGGTAGAGCAATTAGAACAAATGATAATCCAAATAAAACAGCAAATATTTGGCATTTAGTATGTGTATGTGATAGTTTGAATGGAGAAAATGGTATAGAAAATGCAGATTTAAATATGTTAAAAAGAAGATTTCAATCATTTTCAGGAATAGGCTATGATCCAACTGAACCAATTGAAGTTACAACGGGAATAGAAAGACTAGGGGATTTTGATGGAGAATATACTTTAGATAGAGTAAATGAGATTAATCAAAAAATGGAAAAAACTTCAAATGATAGAACTCAAATGTTTAAAAATTGGGAAAAAGCAGTTGAAACTAAAACTGATAACATGCAAATGGTAGAAGAAGTTGAAATGGAAAAAGTTGATGCATTTACTAAAGATTGGATATTTCCAAAAAGTTTAAAAATAATAATTGCAATTGCAGCAATCGTGTTAATTCTATTGATATTTGGAATATTCCCAAGATGGTTAACTTTAATAACTGAAATAGGATTAGTAGCTTATATAATAAGTAAGGTAAGTAAAATTAATAAAATGTCAACATCAGTAGAAACAGTAAGACTAATAGGAGAAGTATTATTAGAGGCATTAAGAAGAAAAAAATATATAACTTCTGCAAAAGCAAAAGTTCGAGTTACTGATAATAATGGTAGAATTTCTGCATATTTGATTGGAACAACAATACAGGAAAGTACATTATTTATTAGTTGTTTAACAGAAATTTTTTCTAAGTTTGAAAATCAAAGATATATTGTTTCAAATAAAACAACAAATATTTCTAAATACTATAATGTGCCTAAAATATTTGGTACAAACAAAGAAACTGCACAATATTTTGTTAGTGTATGGAAAAATAAAATTGGTAATGTAGAACTTATATATACAAGAAATCCACAAGGAAGAAAAGAGTTATTAAAAGCTAGAATGCAAAATATAGATAACAAAAATAAAATAACTAAAAAACAAAAGCTTTCAGATTGGAAGTAATATATAACAATTTTAAAATAAGTAAAAATAAAAACAAAATGAAATAAAATGAAACAAAATGAAATAAAACAAAAATAAAATATAAAACTCCTAAAAGTTAGGAGTTTTATATTTTTTAATATTTAATTATTCATTTATTAATTTTCTGATTGTATCATATAAAAATGGTTTAAAGTTTTCGATAGGTAGAGGAGAATTATATAAAATAGAATTAAAACAAGTAGAACTTACTAATTCTATAATCATATATAGAGTGACCTCTGGATTCTCTAATTTTATATTATTTTCTTCAATTCCTTTTAAAAATAATTGTAATACTCCATTTTCTTCATTACTATTTTCTTGGTATATTTTTTGAACAGTTTGATTGTAAATTCCCCATGATAAATTTTTAGAAATGAATTTTAATAGAAGAGGTTTTTTTACTAATGCATTAATAACATGGTCAATAATAAAAACAACTTGTTCTGATAAAATTTTTATATCAGTTTTTCTTAAATCTTTTAATGCATTATTAAATAGTTTTGTTGACTTTTTCGAAATTAATATATCTCTAATTTCATATTTATCTTTAAAATAAAGGTAGAAAGTACCTTTTGCTACATTTGCATTATCAACAATTTCTTGAATAGATGTATCTTTAACACCTTTTTGAGTAAACAATTTAAAAGCATTATCTAATAATCTATTTTGCTTATCATTTGCTTCTTCTTTCATATTAAAACCCCTTTCATATATGCTTATAATAATATTATCATAAAAATGACTAATAGTCAATATTTTTTGAAAATGTATTGACTGTTGGTCATAATAGTGATATAATATTTTGCAGTAATTAATGACCAACGGTCATAAATATAAGGAGGCGTTGAAATGCATAAATTTGGAGAGTTAGTATGCAAATATAGTAAATTAATATTGATAATATCATTCTTATTATTGATACCAGCTTTTATAGGAATGCAAGCTACAAAAATCAATTATGACATATTAGCATATTTACCGAACGATATTGAAACAGTAAAAGGTGAAAATATTTTAACAGATGATTTTGGAATGGGAGCATATGCAATGATTTTAGTTGAAAATATGCCAGAATCAGAGATGTTAAGATTAGAAGATGAAATTAAGAGTATGGATAATGTTGGAATTGTAGGAAGTATAGCAGATGTACTAGGAGATACAATGCCAAGCGAAATGCTACCAGACAAAATAAAAAATGCATTATATAAAGATAATACAACAATTATAATGGTAACATTTAAAGATGGGATTTCAGCAGATTCAACAATGGATTCAATAGAAAAAATAAGAAATATGACAGATGAAAGAGTTAAAATTAGTGGAACATCATCTGTAATATTAGATACAAAACTTCTTTCAAACAGTGAAGTTATTCCATATATATTGTTAGCAGTAGGTTTATGTTTATTAGTATTAGAATTAACATTAGATTCTTATGTAGCACCAATATTCTTATTGGCCAATATAGGTTTTGCGATTTTATATAATTTAGGAACAAATATTGTTTTAGGACAAATATCTTATATAACAAAGGCAATCGCAGCAGTACTTCAATTAGGAGTAACGACAGACTTTGCAATATTTTTATATCATAGTTATATGCAAGAAAAAGAAAAAGGAAAATCAAATAATGAATCAATGGCAAATGCTATCGCAAATACTTTAGGGTCAGTGTTTGGAAGTTCAATAACAACAGTTGCAGGATTTTTAGCATTATGTGGAATGGATTTAACATTAGGTTCAGATATTGGATTAGTTATGGCCAAAGGTGTTGTATTTGGAGTTATAACAGTTGTAACAGTTTTGCCTGCTATGATTTTATGCTTTGGAAATATAATAGAGAAAACAAAACATAAAAGTATATTACCACAATTTAAGCACATTAAAAATTTTGTAATGAAACATTATAAAATAGTAGCTCTAATATTTATAATAATTTTACCAATAGCATATTTTGGATATAAGAAAACTGATATTTATTACAATATAAATGATAGATTACCAGCAGATTTGGAAAGTGTATCAGCAAATAAAATATTAAGAGAAAAATTTGATATGGTATCTGTAGAAATGGTGCTTGTAAATAGTGAACTATCAGGAAAAGATATGAATGATATAACAAGCAAAATAGAAAAAATAGATGGTATTAAATGGGTATTAGGAAGTAGTAAGATTTCAGATTTAGGAATACCAAAAGAAATGATACCAAAAGAAATATTAAATAAAATTGAAACCGATAAATATACACTAATACTAGTTAGCTCAAACTTTAAGATGGCTACAGATGAAATAAATACACAAATACAACAAATAACAGAAATAATTAAAGAATATGATGAAAATGCAATACTTGCAGGGGAAGCGCCATTAATGAATGATTTAGTCAGAATTGCAAATCACGATTTCAATAGTGTAAATATAATTTCTATAGCAATTATTTTTGTTATAATGCTAATAATTTTAAAATCAATTTCATTACCAGTAATACTTATGGCTGTTATTGAATTTGCTATATTTATAAATATGGGTATACCATATTATACGGGAACATCACTTCCATTTATAGCATCAATAGTAATAGGAACAATTCAATTAGGTGCAACAATAGATTATGCAATTTTAATAACTTCAAAATATATAAATAAAAGAAAAGAAGGAAAGACAAAACATGATGCAATTGAATTTGCGTTAGGAACATCAATTAGTTCAATATTTACTAGTGGATTATGTTTCTTCGCTGCAACAATAGGTGTTGGAATGTATTCAAAGATAGAGTTGATTAGTTCATTATGTATTTTATTAGGTAGAGGAGCTTTAATTAGTATGGTAGCGGTTGTGTTTGTATTACCATCATTCTTAATGATATTCGATAAAGTAAATACAAAAACAACTCTTTCGCTAAGAAAAATAGGAGGTAATAAATAATGAATAAGAAAATTGTAAAAAAATTATTTGGAACAATGCTTGCTTTTACAATGTTGGCTTATTATACAATACCAGCATTTGCATATACAAATGAAGAAGTTGTTTATACAAAAACAGATGTAACTGGCAAAAATTACAAAACTATTGTAAGTAAGATTGAAGAAGACAAAGATGGAAGAAAAGTTGAAAAAATAGAAAGTTTAAAAAATTTACCTATAGAATATACAGTTACATATAAATTAGATGGGAATGAGATTTCTGCTCAAGATATAGTAGGAAAAAAAGGTAGAGTAACAATAACTCTAAAATTTGCAAACAAAGATGAAAAACAAGTTAATATAAATGGAAATAATCAAACAATGTATACTCCATTTTTAGTAGTTTCTGGAGTTGTAATTGATACAGAAAGTAATAAAAATATAGAAGTGAATCATGGAAAAATTATAAATAATGGGACAAAAACTATTGCTGCAGGTTTTGCTATTCCAGGATTAATTGATAGTTTAGATTTAGAAGATTCAAAGATTGATGATTGTGATGTAATTGAAATTTCAATGGATTCAGAAAAATTTGAAATTGGAAATATTATGACATTTGCAACACCTAAATTATTGAGCTTTTTAAATTTAAAAGCATCAGATTTTAATAATTTATTTAATCAAGTAACAGATTTACAAAATGCAAGTAAACAAAT
>CAMNMV010000005.1 GCA_946545015.1 uncultured Clostridium sp. | reverse complement strand
TCACCAAAAAAGACTTATACGAGTTCGTATAAGTCTTTTTTTTACTAATTATAATTATTATTTACGCTTTTCTTTTAATAATTGATTTCCCTTTGTCAATAAACATTTTTAAAAATTCATCTTTTAAAATCCAAAGCATAAGTATATAAGTTAATCCACCTACTATTACTTGAATAACTATAGCTTTTAATCCTATTCCAAGTATTAAACTTAATCCAAATGATACGCCGAACATAACCAAACTTGCCAATAAATATGGGAAACCTAATTTTATAATTTCTAATACTTTTATATCTTTTCTAATTACATATAACTGTGCTGCTACTACTATCACTTCTGATATTACTGTTGCAATTGATGCTCCTATTGAATCATATAAATGAATTAATACATAATTTAACACAAAATTAATAGCTAATCCTATTACTACTGTAATTGTATATTCTTTCTGTCTTTTAATCGGTAATAAATACTGTGTTCCTATAACATTTGCCATACCAGTAAGTACAATTGTAGGTGATATTACATTAAGTAATATTATTACTTTATCATATCCTTCTCCAAAAAACAATGGTACAAAGCTTTGTGCTACACTAATCAATCCTAATACAATTGGAAACGCTAAGAAAAATACAAATTTAAATGATTTTTTCATATAATCTATGATTTTTTCTTTATTTCCTGATGCAAATGTACTTGCCATTCTTGGTATCATTACAATTCCTAATGAAGTCACTAAAGTAAGCAAGACTCTAATAACCTTTTGCCCCTGTTCATAAAAACCAACTTCAGACTTATCTACAATAATGTCACCTATCATTGTTTTATCCAACAAATTATAAACTTGGTTAGCAATTTGTGGAATAAATAAAAGTATTATTGCATGTATATGTGAAAAAGATTTTACTTTGTCTATTTTTATTCCTTTAAAATATTTAGGTAAATACATCCATAATGATAAATTTCCTATTAGATCGGCAACTGCATATATAGTTATATATTTAATTAAATCTTCAGGCGTTTTTACTAATACAAATATTAATGTAACACTTACAAGTCTAACTATGACATTTCTTATAACTGTCTTTTTAAACTCTTCCAAACCTTGGAAAAACCAACTAATATCAAATGCTGCTGCAATAATCTCCACAAGCCAAATTCTATAATATATTTCATATTCTCCTGTATTTGCAATATAGAATAAATATACTATAATTGCTATTGCCATAGTAACAAATCTACAAATAACTATTTCCCAAAATATTCTTTTACGTTTTATTTTATCTTCATTTACATATGCAATTTCTCTTTGACCATATAAACTTACTCCTAAAGCACCAAATAAAATAAAATATGAAACTATAGAAAATGTATAACTATATATTCCTATTGGTGTTGATCCTAATACTCTAGATAAGTATGGCATTGTAATTAATGGTAATACCAGTGTTAATATTTGATATATTAAGTTATATATATAATTTTTTGTAATACTTTTTTTCGACATTTTTTCCCTTTCTAATTGTATTTTGAAAAAATTATAACACAAAAAACTTTATTTATCAAATATTTAAAATAATATATCTATTAGTATTTATATCAATAATTCAAAGTAATACATGCCTATATTCAACTACTAGTTGATATAAAATTTTAATACTCAACCACCAGTATGTAGACTTTTATATCAATTTATCTTAAAGTTAAATTATAGGAGGGTGATAACTATGAAAAGAAATTTAGTTTATAATGGAAAAAATATTAGGGAGATGAATTTATATGAATTAAGTAATCAATATAAAATAAATAAAATAAGATTTATTTATAGGAATATATTCTTTATATTAATAGCACTATCAATAGCTGCATATGAACCAATTGTTTCAATTATTCCAATTATATTTGCTGTTGTTACTGATTACTGGTTAATTCAAAATAATAGCGAAATAAAAAAAGAAATAGAAATTAGATAATTTAATAATGAGTATAGAAAAGACAAAAAGTATAAAAAAGACGAAGAATTAAAATTAAAATTCTTCGTCTTTCTATTTTGATATTCTTTATATTTCCAAATTATTCATTCCAAAATGCTTTATATGTTTTGAAAGCTTCATATATATCAAATTTACTTGTAACTTCATATGGCGCATGCATTGAAAGTACTGGAACACCGCAATCAATAACATCTGTTCCTTTATTTGCTAGAATATAGGCAATTGTACCTCCCCCACCAATATCAACTTTTCCAAGTTCTGTTAATTGATATTTGATTGAATTTTTCTCTAACATATTTCTTGTCCAAGCAACAAATTCAGCATTTGCATCTGATGCTCCAGATTTACCTCTAGCTCCTGTATATTTTACTAATGCAATTCCTCTTCCTAAAAATCCTGCATTATTTTTATCTGATACACTTGCATATATTGGATCAAATCCTGCATCAACATCAGAAGATAACATTTTAGAAAAGCAAAATACTTTATCTAATAAGTTAACTCTATTTTCTCCAGCTTTATTTAATAATTCTGATACAAAATAATCAAACATGTGGGATTCCATTCCTGTATTTCCCATACTTCCTATTTCTTCTTTATCAGATAATATACAAACTGCTGTATTTTTAACTTTTTCTAAATTCATCATTGCCATTAATGATGTATATGCACATATTTTATCATCTTGTCCATATGCTGCAACTAAACTTTCGTCAAATCCCATTGTTCTTGCTTTAAATGCTGGAACAAGTTCAATTTCAGCACTATATAAATCTGATTCTGTTATTCCATATTTTTTATTCAATATATTTATAATATTTAATTTAACTCTATCTGTCCCGCTTTCTCCATCAAATGGGATACTTCCAATTAGTAAATTTAAATTTTCTCCTTCTACACCATTTTTAAGTTTCTTTTCCATTTGGTCCATTGCTAAATGAGGTAATAAATCAGTAATTGTAAATATTGGATCACTATCATTTTCTCCTATATTTAATTCTATTTTTTCTCCATTTGTTTTTACTATAACTCCATGTATACTTAATGGTATTGTTGTCCATTGATATTTCTTAATTCCACCATAATAGTGTGTTTTGAAATATGCAAATCCATTATCTTCATATAAAGGGTTTGGTTTTAAATCTAATCTTGGTGAATCCACATGTGAGCCAATAATATGAAGTCCATTTTCCATTTTTTCTTGTCCAATTACTGCTAAATACATACTTTTATCTCTATTGATGTAGTAAACTCTATCACCAGGATTTAAACTTTCAAATTGTGATAAGTCTTTAAACCCATTTTCTTCTGCCACTCTTTTAGACTCTTTAATAAATTCTCTTTCTGTTTTTGCTTTATTTAAGAAATCCATGTATCCTTTACAAAAGTTGAATATTTCCTCTTTTTGTCTTGTTTCCAAGTTTTCCCATCCAACTTGTTTTTTATTAAATAATTTTTCTTTTAGTTCTTCCATATAATTCCTCCTATGTTATATTTTTTTATCTAGTATATCACTATTAAATATATTTTTCTAGTTTTTTTTAATTTTATTCTATTTTTAGCTTTTTTTATTGACTTATAAATATTTTTTTGCTACAATTTCAATAATAAATCATATATTTATATGCTTTATTTATTTTTTGTTTATTGAACTAGATTTCTCTTTGTTAAAGTTATCTAGTTCTTTTATTTGTTGTTAAGGAGTTGACTAAATATTATGGAAAATAAAATTGATGAATTTATTAATTTATTAAATTCCAGTAATAATATAGTTTTCTTTGGAGGTGCAGGAGTTTCTACTGAAAGTGGAATACCTGATTTTAGAAGTAAAGATGGATTATATAACCAAAGATATGATTATCCCCCAGAGCAAATATTAAGTCACACTTTTTTCATGAAATACACTGAAGAATTTTATAAATTTTATAAAGAAAAAATGAATGTTTTAAATTATGAACCAAATATAACTCACCAAAAACTAGTTGATCTAGAAAAAAACGGAAATTTGAAAGCAATTATTACTCAAAATATTGATGGATTACATCAAAAAGCTGGTTCAAAAACAGTATATGAATTACACGGGAGTATTCATAGAAACTATTGCATGAAATGTAATAAATTTTATGATGCTAATTATATTTTTACAAGTAACAGCATCCCTACATGCTCTTGTGGTGGTATTATCAAGCCAGATGTAGTTTTATATGAAGAAGGCTTAGATGATTCCACTTGGTGTAATGCTATTAGTGCAATTTCAAAAGCAGATATGCTAATTGTAGCTGGAACCTCATTAACTGTTTATCCAGCAAGCAGTTTAATTAATTATTATTTAGGTAAAAAATTAGTTTTAATTAATAAAGATTCAACTCAATATGATAGCTTTGCTAATTTAGTTATTAATGATAAATTAGGAAATATTTTTTCAAAGATATAAAGATATAAAAATATAAATGTGATATATAAAATAATAAAATAATGATAATAATTAATTTTATCATTACTTTTTCTTATTTTATTTTTCCTATATTTATTAATTTATATTTTATTTTTCTAGTATAATCATTTTACTATTAATTCCATTTAATTCTAAAATATTTGTAGATTCTTCATCATTTTTCTCATTTACAAATTGATTTTTAGTTCCTTTTAATACAGTTTTATATTTTGTATCTTTTGGAATTTGAACTCTTGATGTTGAATTAATTGTATTAACCTCCAATTTTCCTTCGAATCTATTATAATCTGCTTCTATATCACATTTACTTGCATTTAATACTATTTCACCTTTAACATCTTTTACATTAACATATTTTATCTCCCCATCAAATTCAAGTTTTTGTATTTCTAAATCTGCTACATTCATGGTTTTAGCTTTTGTTTTAACTTCTATTTCATCTATATATTTTTCTGGTATATAAAAGTTAATTTTTACATTATCAACCTTTTCTATTTTTTTATTATTTTTAATATCAATATCTAATTTATTGTACATATTATCAAATTCAACTTTGAATATTTCATTTAAATTTTCATTTTCAGATGATAATACCTCTACTCTTACTTTTTCTTCATTATTTGATAATATATTTAATTCTTGAATTTTACATATATTAATATCAAAATGTTTTGAATGATCTATTTCTAGTTCTTCAACATAACTATATTTTTCTCTTTTTTCAATATTAATATTTTTTTCTTCTTTTAGTAATTCATCAATTGTCACATTAAACAAATTGCTTATTTGCTTAATATTTTCGATATCAGGTACACCTTCTCCTGTCTCCCATTTTGTAATTGCTTGTCTTGAAACATTTAACTTTTCTGCTAATTGTTCTTGTGTTAATCCTTCTTCTTTTCTTAATTTTTTTAATTTTTCATTAAACAACATAATAATCACTCTCCTTGATATTACTTTAAATCCTTTTATTTCTAAAAACAAGCAAACTTATTTTACATTTTGAAAATTTAATGCTACTTATCGTAGCATTTCGAAAAAAGTATACCATAAACAAATTTTATTTACAATATTACAAATTTTTCTTGCGCTTTTTGATAATGCACTATATAATAAAAATACCAATAAGCCGGAAAACCTGCATTAAATTTTAAGGAGGTCATTCTATGTTACTAGCTATTTTGTTTTTCATTATCGTTTTAGCACTTTTCTTCCTTATAAAGATTGCGTTTCCTATGCTTCGGTTTCTAGAAAAATTGGATGCAGCTGATAAATTCTACAAAACAGTTATTTATTTTATTGCGTTCCAATTTTCCGGAAAAGAAAAAGTTGTAATAACTTATCAGAAAAATTATAAAATCGAGTTTTGCAACAATCTAGAAGCAGCAACCGAATTCGAAAACTTCATATCTCAAATACTTGCATATTATGAAAAAAATATGAAATGGCTTGCGAGATATGACAGAAGATTACTCGATGATAAGGAACACTTAATGGAAATCTTGGAGGATATCAGAAGTGCTCATAGTGAAATGGCTATTCATGGTTAATTGTTTTACCTAGGAGTTATACTCCTAGGTCTTTCTTTTTTATATCATAAATTTAATTTTTTATAATAAATATTTATTATAAATTTTGACAAAACTATTTTAAATTTCAACTTTATATGGTAAAATACCCACTAGCAATTTAATGAAAGGAGGCGATAAAATGAAAAAGACTATAGCAAGTATTTTAGTAATTATAATGTTATTAGCTGGATTATTACTTTTAACTGGATGTGGTGAACAAAATACTACAAGTACTGAAAATCCTGTTCAAGCACAAGAAGAAAAAAAGGAAGAATCTGGAAAAAATAATAAAGCATATGAATTAATCGAAAAGTTAGAACCTACTAATACTATTGAGGAAGCTAACAAAATCGTAGGAACTGATGCAACTCTTACTGATGAAAAATACTATATCTATGAATATGATTTTGGTGGAGATTATAAAATAACATTAAAATATTATTCAGCAACTGGTAAAACAGCCGATATTAAATTATCATATAATAAAAATGATTTAAAAGATTCTAGAGTTACATTAAAAAATGCATCTGATTTAAAATCTAAAATCCAAGGTGGAGAAAAAGTTTCTTATGATGATTTTAAAGAAGCTGTAGGTGGTGTAGACGGAACATTAACTGAAAAAACAAAATATACTAAAAATTATGTTTGGGTTAATGAAAAAGGCGGATACATAAGCGCAACATTTAGTACAAGAGACAATACATGTTCATATTTCGCTTATACAAACTAATTTAAAATATAAAAACAATAAAAAAGAAGCCATGCTTCTTTTTTATTGTCTTACTTTCATTTTTTTAATTTATTTATTTTTATTATATACAATTAAATTACTTTTACTACATTTCTCGATTGCTTCTTTTACTTCTTTTTCATACATTCTAGGAATAATTATTACATAACTTCCTTTAACTTTTTCTAACACAGGGAAGAATGCTATATTTTTATCAGTAAATAAAATAAATTTTATATCTTCCCAATTTGCCTTATAATTAACATTTAAAACTTTGTTGTCTAATTCTATTTTTTCTTCATTTATTTTAAAAATTGAATTTGTCTCTCTACTTGCAATAAAATTTAAATATTTATTATATTTTATATAACTTGCGAGAACTAATACAAACGCCATAAATGCTATTCCTAAGCAAACATAATATGTGCTTGCAGGTTTAAATATCAAAAGTACAGTTATAAAAGCTAAATATATTAGATCAAATAGTAAAAAAAGTTTTAATTTTGTACTTCTTTTCCATATTTTTGCATTATAATTTTTAAATATCTTTTTATAAGAATTCACTATGCTAAAAGATTCGTCTAATGATTCTTTTTTATTATCAATTTTGTTTATTATAATCTCCATATCATCAAACTCCTATCTTTAAATAAAAATATAAGGAGCTTGTATAAAGCTCCTTTTTCTGGTCGAGGCGACAGGGATCGAACCTGCGACCTCATGGTCCCAAACCACGCGCGCTACCAACTGCGCTACGCCTCGATTTATTTTCAAATGCTTATATATAATAGCACACTTTTTCTAACTTTGCAAGATTTTTTTCAAAAAAAATCAATAAAATTAAATTTTTCTATTGAATAATTTACAAAATCACTGTATAATAAACAAGTACGCACCAGTAGCTTAGCTGGATAAAGTGTTCGGCTACGAACCGGAAGATCGGGGGTTCGAATCCCTCCTGGTGCACCAAGATCTCAATTTTATTTGAGATCTTTTTTATTTGAAAATTCTAACAAAATATGATATAATGTTAACATAACACTTAATATGGTGGAATTTTTATATCCATCAAATAAATCTTAAAGGAGGATGATATTTTTTTATTTTTATTCACCAACAACCAATTAACTAAAAACTTAGAATGGAGGACATCTATGTTACAGTTAGCAGTCAAAAATAGTGATTTACGGAGGATCACAAAACTCTTTGCGATTAATCACATCGTAGGAGAAATCGAATCAGACAAAATATTAATCGAACACGAAATTTCGGAAAACATTTTAGGCAACATTTTGGATTGTGCTGAAGTATCTGCAGCATCTAATTATGAAAGCGAACAAAATCTTAATGTTGAAAATGAAGATGTTTCTAAAAGTGTCTCACCATCTAAACACATATTGTACAACACAGTCATGCGTGGCGAAGTATATCTTTGTGATTTAGGTGAGCCAACAGGTTTCGAACAAGCTTTCACTAGGTATTGTATCGTTGTTAAGCATAATGATGATAACCTCTACAGCCCTACGACGATAGTAGCACCTTGTACAACTTCTGCAATTAAAGAACTTAATTCATCAAGGATTAAATTCCATTTTTCGGAAGAAAACATGGACGATTTTTCGACAGCACATGTATCCAATAAGGAAAACATTTTGCTTGTTGATCACCTAAGAGTTATTTCAAAGGATAAGCTTTTAAAGTATTTGGGGAGAATGAACAGAACTTTTATGGATCAGTTTGTTAATCCACTGATACAAAATACTCTTGAAATTAACACTAACACACCTAAAGTTTTTTCTCCCACTCAGATTGAACTTTTGAAAGATATTGATACTGAAAAGATAATCAATATTATGGATACGGATCAGTCTGACATGGAAAAAATCACTAAAATTTTAGAAGTCTTTGGCTTTAACATGAAGAAGAACGGTATGAATTATCTTTGCGAGGGTATTCTTATTTCGTTAAATGCTTCCAAAAATTTAAAGGAACTTTCAGAAATAATATCCAAAAACAAGTCTATATCGGCTAGTGAAATCGAAAGATTAATTATCGCACGAGTAAAAGACAACTACGGAAAAAAAATCCAAACCATTCAATTCATACGTTTAATCTCTAGAATTATTAAGCTGAAAGGAGCTTTATCATGAAATTGACTTTTTCATTAAGATCAGACGAAATGGTACGTACTGCGATAGCAAGAACTTTGGTTTTCGCAAGTAAACTGGAATCAAAAATTTCGGTAAACTTTGATAATTCCAATATTTCTATCGATCTTCCCAATGATGCAAACCTTGAGATATTTATCGATTTTATTTTTGATAATTTCGAAATCTCAAAAATTGATATCGAAAATGGAGAATTCGTGGTTCCCACCGAGACCACTCACCCCACTGTTACCACTAGCAAATCTGCTACTACTTTAGGATGCATACCCGAGATAGATTTGGATACAGATGATGATTCGGAAGAAATAGAATCTTTACTGTCTAGTCTTTCGAAATCACTCAACTGGCTGATTAAAAACAAAAATATTCGGGCCAAGACAATAGCTGCTTATATTCTTACTTTAAGAACTGAATTGCAGTTAAACTTTGCAAATGAAAACCCTGTGGAGTTTGATGTAGGTAACATAGTTGAAATATACTATGGGATTCATATGTCGGACGAAATGCAGGGAATCGCTGCTACAGGCATAGTCGTTGAAAAATTGGATAATTTAACATTTATAGTGCCTTTGGGCGGTTTCAAGCAAAACGAAGTAAACTTTGAACTTGTAAAAGACAAGGACTTTAGATATTTCTATGACTTTTCATTTACAAGTACATATGCTTCATTGTCGAGAGGGCAATTTATAAATGAAAATAGAGTTACTAAGATTCTTGGGAATCTTAGTTCTGAAGCTCTTACTTCATTAAAAAACTCTTTGCCTAATGCATTTAATTTTATTTCAGAAACTAGTTCGAATAATGAGATAGCTACTGGTTCTACTGATATAGCAAGGTTCAATCAGTTTGTTTCTACTCATGACTGTTTCACTACCAAAGACTTATATAAAGTTTTTGAAAATGTAAACAAAAACACAATATGTGGATGGATTTATTCTGCAAAGAAAAAAGGCCGGATTATATCAGAAAAAAGAGGTGAATATAAAGTAAATAATTAATAAATCTACCTTAAGATTTAACAAAAGGTGAGTTCAAATGAACTCACCTTTTACATTGTTTATTATTTTCTATTTTATTAACTTTTTCTCCCTAGCCTAATCATTATCTCTTTATTTATTCTTCCTCTTGTAATATTTAGTTTTATTTCATCTCCTATATTTTTACTATAAATATATTCTTTTAACTCATTCATCGTATTTATTTCTACATCATCAAAAGCAGTAATAATATCTCCTTCTTTTAATTCACTACTACTTGCTGGAGTATTTTTTATGATTTTTGCTACATATATCCCCTTAGAAAAATTAATATTACTTTCAGCCAAATATGGAACAACTTCTTTGTCATATCCATAAATACCAATTGTTGCTTCATCAAATTTATTTTCTTCTTCAAATTTTTTTATTACATTCTTCACAACATTAATTGGTACTGCAAAACCAATGCCTTCAGCTGAAGAAATTTTAACAGTATTTATTCCTATAACTTCCCCATTTGGATAAATTAATGGTCCACCACTATTTCCTGGATTTATAGTTGCATCAGTTTGAATTAAATCTGTCATATATGATGAACTCTCTCCCTCATCAATTTTTATTGTTCTGTTTTTTGCACTAACAATACCAGAAGTAACAGTTCTTCTAAATTCAAATCCAATTGGATTACCTATTGCATAAACATTCTCCCCTACTCTTATTTTTGATGAATCACCTAATTTTGCTACTGGCAAATCTTTTGCTTTTATCTTTGTAATAGATAAATCTAAATCTTTGTCACTCCATACTACTGTTCCATCAAAACTTCTTCCATCTTCTAAATTAACATAGCATTTACTAAATTTTTCTCCAGTTAAATGTTCATTACTTAAAATATATCCATTTGAGCTTACTATAATTCCTGTACCAATACCCATTTTCCCTTCATTGCTATTAGTAAAAATTGATTTTCCCGTACTTTTTAATTTTGAAATTCCAACAACACTTTTGGTTACATCTTCAATAACATCTGATAAATTTTTACTTTTTTCTTCTATGTTTTCCACATTTTCTGAATAAGTTGTGGATTCAACTTTTGCAACATTATATTTTTCACTTTTATTTTCATTAAATGAATAAACATTATTAAAATATCTAAAAATCACAAGAAATCCTACTAATATAATAACTATAATAAAAAAATTCTTACTGCTCTTTTTCCTTACAATTTTCACAAAAATTCACTCTCCTAAAATCTATTTTTTCCTTATGTAAATTTTTTAATCAATTTCATAAAAAATATTTTAAAAAAAACGCCAAAAAATTTGCATTTTTTAGTAGTTATGTGTATAATTTACACATAAGTTAAATACTTGAAATATTATGATAAAAAGGTGAATTATATGAAGAATACAAAGGATGTTTTTAAATTAACCAATCCTCAAACTAGCATATGGAATATGGAAAACTTTTTTGAGGATACAACTATAAATAATATATGTACTTCTGTAGTATTATACGAGGAATTAGATATACCAAAAATTAAACAAGCATTAAACAATCTGGTCAAAAACCATGATAGTTTTAGAATTCAAATTCATATGAAAGACAATATTCCTTATCAATCTGTCGCTGAATTTGAACCTTTTGATGTTGAAGTTGTTAATGCCAAAAATGAATCAGAAATGAAAAAATATGAGAAAGAAATGGTTGATTATAAATTTAATATAATTGACTCTGTTTTATATCGTTTTAAAATAGTTTTATTCGAAAATAAATGTGGTGGAATTATTCTAAATCTAAGCCACATGATTGCTGACTCTTGGTCTCTTGGGCTAACTGTTCAAGAATATCTAAAAGAATACCATGCTTTAAAAAATAATGAAACTTTAGATGAAGTTTCTAACTCTTACATTGATTATATTAATGCTGAGCAAGAATATAAACAAAGTGAAAAATTTGAAAATGATAAAAAATTCTGGAATGATATGTTTGAAACAATTCCTGAGTTAGCAACAATTCCAACTACTAAAAAAATTAAAAATAATATTTCAAGCAAAGCAAAAAGAGAAATTATAACAGTTGATGCTGATTTAGTTTCAAAAATCAACAATTTCTGTAAAGAAGAAAAATTATCAGCATTTAACTTTTTAATGGCAATTTATTCTATTTACATAGGTAGAGTATCTAATTTAGATAATTTTGTTATTGGTACTCCTATACTAAATAGAACAAATTTCAAAGAAAAACATACTACTGGTATGTTTGTTAATACTGTGCCTGTAAAAATTGATATTCCTGAAAATGGAACTTTTACAGAATTTGCACATAATTTAAGTACAAATATGATGAGTATTTTAAAACACCAAAAATACTCTTATAATACAATTTTAGAAGATTTAAGAGAAAAACATAATAGTCTACCAAACTTATATAACATTATTATTTCTTATCAAATAACAAAAGCATTTGATTCACAATATGGTAATTATAAAGGTCATTGGGCTTTTAATAATTATTGTGGTAATGATATGAATATACATATTTCTGATGTTAACGATACTGGAACATTAGAATTTAGTTATGACTATTTAACTGATAAGTATAGTTTGGCTGATATTAAAAATTTACATACTCGTATTATGTCTATGGTAAATCAAATATTAGAGTCAAAAGATATCCAAGCAAATGAAATTGAAATTGTAACCGAAGAAGAAAAAAATAAAATTTTAAATGATTTTAATAATACAGCTGTTGATTATCCAAAAGATAAAACAATTGTAGATTTATTCGAAGAACAAGTTGAAAAAACTCCTGACAACATTGCGGTTGTTTTTGGTAATCAAAGTCTAACATATAAAGAATTAAATGAAAAAGCCAATCAGTTAGCTAATCATTTGTTAAATGTAAAAATAGAAAAAGGTAATATAATAGGTATATTGCTAAATAGATCTTTAGAAATGGTAATTGGTTTATTAGCTATTTTAAAAACAGGATCTAGTTATTTACCTATCGATCCTGAATATCCTATAGAAAGAATATCATATATGCTTGAAAACAGTAATGTGAACACTATTTTACTAGATAGTTATACTTCAAGTATTGATTTAAAAATTGAAAATAAGATTAATATAGAATTAAACTCTGATATATACAATTCTTCGAAAACAAAAAATTTAAAAATCAAATTTCCATCAGATTCTATAATGTATTTAATTTATACATCAGGATCAACTGGTAAACCTAAAGGAGTTATGATTACTCACAAGAATGTAAATAACTTTTTATTAGGTTTAAAACAAGAAATCAATTTTGACTCTACAAAAACAATGTTATCTTTAACTACAATTTGTTTTGATATTTTTGTTTTGGAAATATGGGGTTCATTAACATCTGGTATGAAAATTATCCTTGCAAGCAATACAGAACAAACATCTCCTTCAGCAATTAAGGATTTATGTAATAAATTTAATGTAGATATGATTCAAACAACTCCATCAAGATATTCCACTTTAATATCTGATAATACTGATATTGAATTTTTAAATAACATTTCAGATATTATGGTTGGAGGAGAGCCATTCCCAAAATCGCTATTGGAAAATTTACAAAAACACACAAAAGCTAATATTTTTAATATGTATGGTCCAACAGAAACTACAGTATGGTCAACTATTAAAAATCTGACAAATTCTTCAAATATTACTATTGGAACTCCAATAGCTAATACTAAATGCTATATTTTAGATAAAAACAAAAAGCTTCTTCCACCATATGTTTCAGGTGAATTATATATTGGTGGAGATGGTGTTTCTAAAGGATATTGGAAACGAGATGAATTGACTAATGAGAAGTTTTTGCATTCTCCTTTTAATGCTTCAGAATTAATTTACCAAACAGGTGACTTAGCTTACTATACTGATGAGGGCGAAATAGTTCATTTAGGTCGTTCTGATTTTCAAGTTAAAATTAGAGGATATAGGATAGAATTAGGTGA
Organism: uncultured Clostridium sp.; assembly: GCA_946545015.1. Taxonomy (GTDB): domain Bacteria; phylum Bacillota; class Clostridia; order TANB77; family CAG-508; genus CAG-269. The sequence goes on along the minus strand of CAMNMV010000005.1, from coordinate 34,503 downwards.
AATTGAACATGAAATAATTAATTTCCCTGAAATAGTTAACTGCGTTGTTAATACTGTTGAAGACAAAACTAAACTATGTGCATATTACATCTCAAATACTGAAATTAATATAAATAGTTTAAGAGAATATTTACACGAAAGTCTTCCAAACTATATGATTCCTAACTATTTCTTAAAAGTAGATAAATTTCCTTATACACCTAATGGAAAAATTGACAAAAAATCTCTTCCAGATATTAAATTATCAAATATAGAAGAAGAAATTGTTAAGCCAACCACAGAAACAGAAGCTAAATTAGTAAAAATTTGGAGAAAATTATTTGATATTAAAGAAATTGGAACTAATTATAATTTCTTCAATATTGGTGGTGATTCACTACTTGCAATAAAACTATCTTCTATTATTTTAGCAAAATTCAATGTAAATATTAATGTTAGCAATATTTTCGAATATCCTACAATACACGAATTAGCTAATCTAATTGATTCAAAACACAATGTTCAATATGATTGTATAAAACATTGTGAAAACAAAGAATTTTATAATGTTTCTTCTGCTCAAAGAAGAATATATTATGCTTCAAAAGTAGATAGTGAAAATTCAGTTTTATACAATATCCCTGGAGTAATAAAGTTTAATAAAAAACCAAATATCAAAACGCTTAATAACTGTTTTACAAAATTAATACAAAGACATTCAAGCCTTCGCACTTATTTTGAAATAATTAATAATGATGTTAAACAGAAAATTTTGGACAAAGTTCCTTTTGAATTAGAAACTTCTACATGTAAAGATAAAAATATAGATGAAATAGTAGATGAATTTGTTAAACCATTTGATCTTTCAAAGGCTCCACTTTTTAGAGCTAAATTAATAACCACAAAAAATAGCACTTTATTATTATATGATATGCATCATATAATAAGTGATGGTTTATCTCTATCTATATTAGACTCAGAACTATGTAAGTTATATAACAATGAAACTTTAGATCCAATAGAATTTGATTATGTTGATTATTCTGAATGGGAGCACAACAATTTAAAAAATAATTTATTTAATACTTGTAAAGAATTTTGGATAAATCAATTTAATGATGAAATACCAATTTTAAATATGCCTACAGATTATCAAAGACCTATAGTTCAATCATTTACCGGAAATAAGATTTCGTATATTATTTCTGAAGAATTAACTGAAAAGATAAATAAATTATCAAAAAAACTAGATGTATCAAATTATATGTTTTTACTTGCTTGCTATTTTGTATTATTATCAAAATATACATCACAAGACGACATAATAATTGGAAGTCCTGTGCTTGGAAGAAATAAAAATGAGCTTTTAAACGTTATCGGAATGTTTGTTAATTCTTTACCTTTGCGTAATCATGTAAATAATTCAGATAATTTTAAGGATTTTCTAAATACTGTTAAACAAAATACTATTAATGCCATAGAAAATTCAATTTATCCATTTGATGAACTAGTAAAGGATTTAAATATAAAAGCTAATACTGGTAGAAATCCATTATTTGATACAATGTTTATTTATCAAAATAATAAATATTCAAAAATGAATTTTGATAATATACAATCGGAAGTATATATTCCTAATTTAAAAATCTCAAAATTTGATTTATCAGTGGAAGTACTCCCTATTGATTCACATTTAAAATTTAATTTTGAATATTCAACTAAACTCTTTAAAGAAGAAACAATTAATCAATTTTCTAAGCACTATATTAATATAATAAATAGCGTTATAGAAAATATTGATGTAAAAATTGGAGATATTGACATTCTATCAGATGAAGAAAAAAATAAAATTTTAAATGAATTTAATAATACCAAATCAGATCTACCAGAAAACGAATCTCTTGCTGTAATGTTTGAAAGACAAGTATCAAAAAATCCTAATAATATAGCTATAATATTTGAAAACAAAAAATATACTTACGATGAATTGAATAAAAAAGCAAATCGCTTAGCTAATTACCTAAACACTTTGAAAATTACTCAAGACGATGTAATCTCTATTATATTAAATCGTTCTTTTGATTTAATTGTATCAATTTACGCTGCAGTAAAATTAGGAGTTCCATATATTTTAATAGACCCTAGCTTTCCAAATGAGCGTATTAACTATATAATCGAAGATTCAAACTCTAAATATTATATTTCAAATCATAATGTAGAAACGAATTCAAATATAACATGTATAAATTTGAATAATCTTGAATTAAACAATTATGATGATAATAATACATCATTCGATGCTAATAAAAGACTTTCAATTATTTATACATCTGGTTCAACAGGAAAACCTAAAGGAGTCAAGTTAAATCAAATTGGATTTGTTAATTTATTATATGCTTTTGATAAAGAAATGAATATTTCTGCATATCAAAATATATTAGGAATTGCAACTGTATCATTTGATATGTTTTCTGTTGAATTATATAGCACATTATCATTTGGTAATACTTTAGTATTAGCAAATGAAGAAGAACAAAAAGATATATTAAAAATGAGCAATCTTATTTTAAATCATAATGTTGAATTTTTAATTACTACTCCATCAAGAATGAAATTACTACTAGAAAATAAACAAAATCCTCTTAAAAATATTAAAGCATTTCAATTAGGTGGAGAAAAACTAACTGCTGATTTATATAATTCATTAATCAAGCATACAAACGCAAAAATTTTTAATGGTTATGGTCCAACAGAAATAACAGCTTGCTGTTCTAATAAGCTTGTTGAAAGTCCAGATATAAATATTGGTAAACCTTTAAACAATGTACAAATTTATATTTGTGACCAAAATATGAATTTAGTTCCTATTGGTGTACCTGGCGAAATTTGTGTTGCTGGTCTTGGAGTTGCAGATGGTTATATCAATAACCCTGAAATGACAAATAAAAACTTTGTAAAAAATCCTTATGGATCTGGAACAATTTATAAAACTGGTGATCTCGGAAGATATACTAACTCAGGAGAAATAGAATATATTGGACGTTCAGATTCTCAAATTAAAATAAGAGGTTTAAGAATAGAATTATCTGAAATAGAAGCAAGTTTAAATTCACTTAATTCTGTAGAACAATCTGTTGTATTATATAAAAATGATGATAATTTACAATATTTAGTTGCCTTTGTTACTTCAAATGATATTATCAATGTCCATAATATCAAACATGAGTTAAGTGGAGAATTACCAAAATATATGATACCTAGATACATAATTCAAGTAGATAATTTTCCTATTACTAAAAATGGAAAAATAGATAAAAAATCATTAGAAAACTATAAAATTTCAATAGATAATGATCCTATCAAAAACCATTATGTTGCACCAGTTACAGATAAAGAAAAATTGTTCTGTAAAATTTGGAGTGAACTACTAAATATTGATGTAGGTATAACTGATGACTTATTCGATATAGGCGCTGATTCACTATTAGCAATACGTTTTAAAACTCAATTATTAGCGCACGATATTGATATATCATATTCTGATATATTTAAATATAGAACTATTAAAAACCTTTGTGAAATGCACAATAGTAGAACTGCTGAGCAAAAGGAAGAATTCGATTATTCTGCAATTGATAAATTATTAAAAGAACAATCAGAAAATAATAAAATAAGTAATTCAAAAAATAATGTTTTATTATTAGGAAGTACAGGATTTGTAGGAATCCATATTGTTAATAGTTTTATCAAAAATACTTGTGGTAAAATCTATTGTATAGTTCGTGAAAAAGGTAAAATATCTACAAAAGATAGATTTATAAACTTGTTACATTTTTACTTTGGAAAATCATTAGATAAATATATAGGAAAAAGAATTATCATCCTTAAAGGGGCAGTTACAAAAGAGCAATTTGCCTTATCGGATAATGACTATAACTATATTTCAAAAAATGTTGACGTCGTTATAAATTCTGCTGCAAATGTTAAGCATTACGGTAATGATAATAACTTTAAAGGTATTAATATTGACTCTTTAAATATATTAACTGATTTTTGTTTGAAGTATAATAAGCGACTAATCCAAATTTCCTCTTTAAGCATATCAGGGCATATGTTACCAAGTTCATTAGAAGATCCCAATACAACTTATACTTTTGATGAAAATAATTTATATATAGGTCAACATCTAGATACGTTATATACAAAGAGTAAGTTCGAAGCAGAAAAATTAATATTAAAAAATATAGTAAACAATAATTTAAATGCCCAAATTCTAAGACTAGGAAATATAACAAGTCGTTACTCAGATGGTAGATTCCAAATTAATCCTAACGATAATGCTTTTGCTAAGAGATTAAAATCATTTATACAAATCTCAGCCATACCAGACTATTTATTAAAAGATTATATTGAGTTTACACCTGTTGATTTCTGTGCTGATGCCATAATTACAATATTAAATAATTACTACCCAGATAGGTATTTATACCACATTAATAACTTAAATTTCATAAACTTTGAATATCTTGTGAAATTATTAAAAAAATCTGGTATTAAAATCAACTTATTAGATGATAAACAATTTGTTTCATATATTGATAAAATTCTACTTAATAATTCATCATCTGATGTACTATCTGGAATAATTAATGATTTTGATATTAATCATAGATTGCACTATTCTTCTAATGTTATAACATATTCAAATATATCAACAAATTTATTGAAAAAGAATGGCTTTAAATGGCCAAAAATCAAATATAGTTATATTAAAAAATATTTAAAATATTTTTTAGATACCGGATTTATTAAATAAGGAGGATAATTTCAATGTCATATATTCCATATTTACTATTAATGATTATCTCTGAGATTTTAATACTTGGACTACATAAAATCATTAATAGTAAAAAGCAAAATAATCAATTAAATACTGTTATTTTATTGATTTTAAAAAGTTTATTTATATGGACTTTAAGTTTAATTATGCAAATATTATTGCAAAATACAAATATTCCACCCACACTATTTGAAGGATTTGCATCATTTGGTGCATGTTTCCTACCTGTATTTATATTGTATTTAGGAATTATATTTGCTAGATCCAAAATAAAAATACGAAGATATCACTATTTAATTTTTATTATTCCAGTGATTTCAACGATTTTTATGTTTACTAATAATTTGCATCATTTAATGTATAAACAGTATTCTATTAACTTTAGTGAAACTATATGGGGAGACTACTTTCCAATTCACTCAATTTTTTCTTACTCTTGTATTGGAATTGGATTATTACTTTTATTATTCTTTATCATAAAAAATGCTGGATTATTTTCTAAACAATCATTACTCGTTATTATAGGAATTCTTGTTCCAGCTTCAATAAATATAATGGGAACTTTTAACATAATACCACTTACTGTATATACTACACCTATATCTTTCTCTTTTGGAATAATATGTTGTGCCTTAGCAATATATAAATTTAACTTTTTAAAAGTCGCTCCAATTGCTTTACAAAGAATAGTTGATAGAATATCAGATTCATATATGGTGCTTGGGGATGATTATATTGTTACAGATTTTAATAAAACTTTTTTAAAAACTTTTAAATTAAAAAACGATTCTGAAATTAGAGGAAAAAATCTAGAACAATTCTTAAAAGAAACTAATTTATATATTGATTTTAAAAAACTACAAGATATTTTACCACAAATAAAAGATTCTGAAAAAACAATATCTTATGAACTATATGTTAAAAAGATAAATAAATATTTCCATGTTGAAATAAATACTATATTCTCAAATGAGCAATCACTAGGAACTTTAGTATTATTTAAAGATATAACTCAACATAAACAAGATATTCAAACAATTAAAGATACTCAAGAATCACTTATGGAAAGTGAACGTTTATCTTCACTTGGACAATTAATTGGTGGTATTGCTCACAACTTGAAAACACCTATAATGTCAATCGCAGGTGCTGCAGAAGGATTAACAGATTTAGTTAAAGAATATGATGAATCAATTGATGATCCTACTGTTAATAGTCAAGATCACCATGAAATCGCAAGTGATATGTCTAAATGGATTGTAAAAATTAGAGAATATACAGAATATATGTCTGACGTAATCACAGCAGTTAAAGGACAAGCAGTTGCTATGTCTAATGAAGAGGATGTAACATTTACAGTTGGAGAACTTGTAAAAAGAGTTTCAATATTAATGAAACACGAATTAAAAAATGCTATTGTTTCACTAAATGTAGTAGCAGATGTAGCTGAAACCGAAACTGTACACGGAGATGTTAATAACTTAGTTCAAGTTATCAATAATATGATTTCAAATGCAATTCAAGCATATAACGGAAAACCTGAACAAAATATTGAATTCATAATTAAAAAACAAGGAAACAATGTTATATTCACTATTGAGGATCATGCTGGAGGATTACCACAAAAAGTTCAAGATAAATTATTTAAAGAAATGATTACAACTAAAGGCAAAAATGGTACAGGTCTTGGATTATATATGTCTTATTCTACAATTAAAGCTCACTTTAATGGAAATATCACATATGAAACAGAACAAGGTAAAGGAACTAAGTTTAATGTAATTATTCCAACTTAAAGAGCATAATTAAATTAAATATAATATAATAAAACAAAAAATTACAACTCATAAGAGTTGTAATTTTTTGTATTTAAATTATAATTTTTCTGCATTATATTTTTTCTGCAACTTCGGTATTAAATTCTTCTTGGATTTTTTTGATTTTTTCTGGCTCATTTTTTAATATATCTAAAAATGCATCTGCAATTTCTGGATCAAATTGTGTTCCTCTACATCTTTCTATCTCTGCAATAACAATACTTAAATCCATAGAATCTCTATATGAACGTCTTGATGTCATAGCATCAAAGCTATCAGCTACAGCTGCTATTCTTGCTAAATATGGTATATCTTCACCTTTTAATTTACTTGGATATCCATTACCATCATATTTTTCGTGATGATGTTTTACTATTGGAATCATATCTTTAAAATATGAAACTGATGATAATATATGAGCTCCAATTGATGGATGATTTTTTATTTGTGAATATTCATCATCTGTTAATTTTGACTCTTTTAATAAGATACTATCAGGAATTCCTATTTTTCCTATATCGTGGAATAATCCACCTATTTTTAATGTCTTTATTTGGTCTTCTGGCAATCCTAATTTTTCTCCTATTAATACTGAATATGCTGAAACTCTATCAGAATGTCCTCTTGTATATGTATCTTTTGCTTCAACTGCATATCTTAAAGTTTCTACAATTTCTAAATATGCTTTTTCCAACTCTTCGTATGTATCACTAAGCTCTTTGTTAATTTTTCTTATTTCTCTCATTTGTTTAATTGATTTTATTGCTGATTCAATAAGCAATAATAATTGATCAAATTTATCACTTTTTTCACAATATCCTTGAATATCAAGTCTTTTAATTGTTTCAAGTGGTGGAGCTAAATCCTTATGACCTGTTAGTAATAAAATATATAAATCTTTATCAAATTTTCTTATTTCTTCTACTACTTGGTCTCCATGATAAGGTGTCATTATAAAGTCTAATAGCATTAAGTCAAAATGTTCATTTTTAACCCTTTCTATTGCTTCCATAGGATCTGTAACTCCTACTAAATCATAACCAGTTCTTTTCAGTAAAACCCTTAAAGAATCTAGTATACCTTCTTCATCATCTACTGCGATTATCTTGTAATCATTATCGATTGTTTGTTCTTCAGCATTTTGCATACCATGTCGCATTTATATATCACCCCTTATTTATATTTATATTATTCTTTTAATTATTTAAATAATACCAATAATTCTAATAAAAAGCAATAGCTTTATATAAAAAAATAAGAGCTAAAGTAAACTGTTTAAGTTTATTTTAACTCTTGAGTTATAGTTTTTATACATCTATTTTTTTATTTAATTAAATTTATACTTTCATAGAAAGTCCAACTTTCTTTCTCTCCATATCTATTTTGATAACTCTAACTTTTACAACATCTCCTACAGAAACTATATCAGATGGATTTTTAATATATTTATCACTCATCTCTGATATATGTACTAACCCATCATATTTAACTCCTATATCAACAAATGCTCCAAAATCTATAACATTTCTTACTGTTCCAGTCAATATCATATCTTCTTTTAAATCTTCTAATTTTAATACATCTTGTCTTAATATTGGCTTTGGCATTTCATCACGAGGATCTCTTCCTGGTTTCATAAGCTCTGCAATTATATCTTTTAATGTAAGTTCTCCTATATCTAATTCTTGAGACATTTTTAGTGTATCAACTGATTTTAACTTTTGTCTTAAATCTGTTAATTTTTCTTTATCTTTTAAATCTTCTTTTGAAAATCCTATAGATTTTAATAATTTTTCTGTTGCTTCATAACTTTCTGGGTGAACAGCTGTAATCTCTAATGGATTATCTCCATCCATAATTCTTAAGAAACCTGCGCATTGTTCAAATGCAACTTTTCCAAGTTTAGGAACTTTTAATAATTGTTTTCTATTTTTTAATTTTCCATTTTCATCTCTATATTTAACAATATTTTTTGCAATTGTATTATTTATTCCCGCTACATATGAAAGAAGTGATGGAGTTGCTGTATTTACATCAACACCTACTTTATTAACACTGTCTTCTACTACTCCAGACAAACTTTCTGCTAATCTTTTTTGATTAACATCATGTTGATATTGTCCAACTCCTATTGCTTTAGGATCTATTTTAACTAATTCTGCTAATGGATCTTGTAAACGTCTTGCAATTGATATTGCACCTCTTATTGAAACATTTATATCTGGATATTCTTCTGTTGCAAGTTTAGATGCAGAATATACAGATGCTCCTGCTTCACTTACTATTACATAATGAACTTCTCTTGAAGCTTCTTTTATCATATCTGCTACAAACATTTCTGACTCACGAGAAGCTGTACCATTCCCTATTGCAATCATATCTACTTTATCTTTTTCAATTAGTTTTAAAAGTTCTTTTTTAGCACCATCTACATCATTTTGTGGTTCTGTTGGATATACTGTTGTATAATCTAAAACTTTTCCTGTTTCATCAATTACAGCAATTTTACAACCAGTTCTATATGCTGGGTCAAATCCCATAACAGTTTTTCCCTTAATTGGTGCTCCTAAAAGTAATTGTTTAGAATTTTGTCCAAATACTTTTATTGCTTTTTCTTCTGCTTTTTCCGTTAAATCAGATCTTATTTCTCTTTCTATTGATGGTTCTATTAATCTTTTAAAACTATCTAATATAGTTTCTTTTAACATATTTGTAAATTGTGTTTCTTCTTTTTTTAGTATATCTTTTTCAATATATAATAATATTTTTTCTTCAGGTTTATCTATTTTTACTTTTAAGAATTCTTCTTTTTCTCCTCTATTTATTGCTAGAATTCTATGGCTAGGAATAAATTTTATAGCCTCACTATATTCATAATACATTTCATAATTTGATTTTTCATCTTCTTTTGCAGCTTTTGTTGATATTAATGCTTCTCTATAACATAATTTCTTTATTTCTTTTCTATATTTAGGATCATCTGAAATGTTTTCTGCAATAATATCTAAAGCTCCTTGTACCGCTTCTTCTACACTATTAACTACCTTATCCTTATTTTTCTTATCTTCATCAGATAATTTATCAACATTAATAAAATCCTTAGCAATTTCAAAAATATCTTTTGTTTCTTCTTGTTTCATTATTATTTCTGCAAGTGGTTCTAATCCTTTTGCTTTTGCAACTGTTGCTCTTGTTTTTTTCTTTTGTTTATATGGTCTATAAATATCTTCTACTTCTGCTAATGTTTTTGCTATTGCTACATTTTGCAATATTTCATCTGTAAGTTTTCCTTGTTCTTCTATAGAATTAATAACTTCTTGTTTTCTTTGCTCTAAATTTCTTAAATAATTTAATCTATCATAAAAAGTTCTAAGTGTTTCATCACTTAGTCCTCCTGTTACTTCTTTTCTATAACGCGCAATAAAAGGAATTGTATTTCCATCATCTATTAATTTAATTGTCGCTTCTACTTGACTAGATTTAATATTTAATTCTTCTGCTATAGTTTTTATAATTTTTTCCATATAATTTTTCATCCCTTCGTATAACTTTAATCTACCTACTTAATATACTACAACATTCTTTCTTTTGCAAGTTTGTATAAGTTAAAAATTTTGTTTATTTCCCTTTGAGTATTCTTAATTTTTTTTCTAGTTGCTTTATACTCTTTTTAGGTGTTGGTAAATCTTCAGGCATTGTCCCTCCTACTTCTTTAATTGCATTTCTAACTACTTTTCCTATTTTATTATGAATAATTCTTCAAAAAGTTTATTATTATCATTTTTATCTTTTGTATAATCTTTAATATCTTTTAATTCTTGCATAAATATCACCTCTTGGATTGTAATTATAATGTCGAATTTTTGTTTTGTAAATACTTTTTAAAATCTTTTCATCGACCTTTTTCGACATTTAAACCTTTACTTATTACCCCAAAATATATATCTTGACAACCTATAGTTTTTTACTTTTCAGTATTATAGCCCCTTTGAACATTTTGTCGGCGCCGACAAAATGTTCAAACGTACTAATATCGCTATTTCTACACATCAACAAAAAAAAGATGTAAGATATTTCTATCTTACATCTTTAAAATTAATCTTCTTTTTTAGATACTTTTACAAATATTCCGGCTGATAATATTATTACAATACCTGTTGCTGCTATTAATATGTTATTTTCCGCTTCTCTACCTGTTGATACTGTCAATATTAATGTAGCTGATGATTCATTATTGTCTTTATCTTTGTCTTCAAATCCAGGATCATTTATTATTTCTGTAATTCCAGCTATATTTACTTTAGTTCCGATGTTTAATTCACCTTTCTTCCATTGTAATATAACTTTATATTCTTTTTCTTCTCCTGGTTTTAATTCATCGATTTTTAATTGTGCTATTCCGTCTTCTATTGTCCAATCCTTATTGTCTTGTGGATCCATTATAAATCCATCTGGAATTGTTTCTTTTAATGTTGCTCCACCTGCTAATTCACCTATATTTGATACTTTAATTGTATATTCTACAGTTAATGTTGTTGTATCTAATTTCTTTCTATGGATTTCTGCTTTTGTTAATTTTCCGTTTGTTATCTTTTGTTCTTCTCCATTTAAGATTACTTTTGTTATTGTTTTATCAACTTTGATATCAAATGGTACAGCTTCATAATAGTAGATTACTTTAATTGTATCATTTACTATTTCTTGATCTCCATCTCTTATGACTTTGACTTCCATTACTCCAGTTTTATTTCCAACTATTTCTACAAATTTATAGAATGGTATGTCTTTTTGTACTGTTTCATAGTTATCTCCGTCATAACCTTCGATAATTTCTGTCTTAGCTAATTTTTTATTTGTTTCTTTTTCTAGATAACTTACTTCTACTTTAGCTCTTTTCTTTGTATAATAATATGTTACTATTATATCTTCTTCAGTCATTGTTCCTTGAGCATTTGTTGGTAATTTATCTCCTTCTACTAATTCATATTTATCGAATTCTTTTGATCTAATCAAATATTCATCGCCGATTAATCCATTATGTACAGTCTCTTGTTCTATTAATTCATTAGTATTTATATCAACATGTCTTTCGATTACTTTCGCCTTCTTAGATATATATTTATAAATTACTGTTATTGTATCTTTTGTCATTGTTCCTTCAGCATTTGTTGGTAATTCTTCTACTACTAATTCATATCCAGAGATATCTTTAGCAGTTGTTGCATATTCATCCCCAACATGACCATCTATTACATCCTTTGAACTTATGTCTTCTCCAGTTTCTTTATCTGCATATCTTATTTCTACTTTTGTTCTTCTTGTATAATAGTAATCTACTGTTATTAATTCTTTTGTCATTGTTCCTTCAGCATTTGTTGGTAACTTTCTTTCTACTAGATCATAACCTTCAAATATTCTTGATGGAATACTATATTCATCTCCAACATATCCTCTATGTGTTTCTTCTTCCATAGTTACATTTGTATTATCATCTATATGTCTTTCAAGTACACCTGCTGATATTTCTCTATATTCATAATTTACTATTGTTTTTGTATTTACAACTGGATTTCCATTATCATCTAATGTTTTTTCTACTCTCATTGTTCCTTGTGCATTTTCAGGTACTGCAATTAATTCATATCCTTCAAATGTTTTATTCTCTGTTGTATATCTATCTCCTTCATGTCCTAGAATACTTACAGTATCTGCTAATTCTTCACCTGTTAATTTATCTGTATAATGTACTTCCACACTTGTAATTCTTATATAATAGTAAATTACTTCTATTGGTATATTTGACATCTCACCTTCTGCATTTATAGGTAATCTTTCTTCTACTAAATCATATCCTATAAATGTTCTTGGATCAATCTTATAATGATCTCCAACATATCCATCATGTGTTTCGTTCGCTAATATTTCATTTGTCTTGATATCTATATGTTTTTCAATCACACCTGAATTTATTTTATCATAATAGTAGTTTAATACAATTTCATCTTCTGTCATTATTACTGTTTCATTTTCTGGTCTTCTTACTAGTACATATCCTCTGAAGTTCATTGATGTTGATGTAAATTGGTCTCCTACTAATCCATCATATGTTTTAGTATTTAACAATCTATCTTCCAATGGTAATTCAGAACTTAATGAATTATCAATATGATTTACTGTTACTTTTGTATTTTTCTTATAATACAATTTTACAACTTTTGGTTCTACTTCATATTTTCCTAATAAGTCTCCATCTCTTTCAACAAATGTATATCCTTCAATTTCTTTTTGTTCTACTACATATGTTCTTCCAATTGTATCTTCAGTTGTTTCTGGATCTAGTAACTCTCTTTCAGTATCTTTTTCAAGATATTGTACTGTTACTTGTCCTTTAGCTACTTTATAATAGTATATTAACTCACTATCTTTATTAAATGTAATATTATCCCCTCTTACTATATCATCATCTTGTGTAATTAATGTTGATAAGTAATTTTGTGTTAATAATCTAGTATAATTTGCATTTTCTTTTACATTGTATGTTTGATTTGTATTTATTCCTGTTACAAAACCATCTTCAATTCCTATTTGGGGTTGATATGTTTTTGTTTCATCTTCTGCTATTTTTTGATCTGTTCCATCTAAATAATGATGTATTGTTAATTCTAATGGAATTGCTTCATAATAGTAATTTACTACTATTGGTTCATTTCCAATTTCTCCAGATGAATTTTCAGGAATTACATATTCATTATCTTCTCCTCTTTCTAAATCTAATTTATCAAGATTTAGTTTTGGAGTTGTTGCATATGTGTCTCCAGGGAAATATTTATTTACTTCATCTTCTGCTACTCTTGTTGTTGTTTTTGTTCCATTAGCATCTTTTAAGTAATGATGTACTGTTACTGGTATTTTAGACCTATTTCTTATTGTAACTTGATTATCCTCTTTGTCTTTTACATCAAATGCAACAGGACTATCTAATAATAAGTATCCTTCTGGTGCTTCTGTTTCTGTTAATAAATATCTTCCTATATGTGGAACTGTTACTTTTATTTGTCCATTTTCATCTGTAACTAATCCTTCTATGGCAAATCTATCACCTTTATTATTTTGGAATCTTTCTTCTTGTTTATATTTTAATAGTTTAACACTATCTATACTTGCTATATATCCATTTGTTCTTGATGTACTTGCTAATAATAAGTAATATTTCTTTCCACCTTCTAAGACTTTTGATACATATGAGTAATCTGAAGTAACTCCATTTGAAGGTGATCCACCATTTACCCACATAAAGTTCTTATCACTTGTATAATCACTTATATTGCATGTATCTTCTAAGTTCTCTGTAATTTTTGCAACCATTTGAGGACTATTTGTTTGTGCTTTTAATTCTACAGCATATTTTCCTGTTTTTCCTGTCAAATCTATTTCAACATATGAATTTGCATTAGGTAATGAACTTCCCATATTATTTGGTATTAGTTTTCCATCACTATATTCAAAGTAATATTCATCTGCTTCTTTTTTATTTACAGAACTTAATATTCCATTTCCATTGTTATCAAAAGTATCAACAACTTCATTTTCTACTAAGTCTATACTATTTATTGTTACTCCTCCACCGCTGAAAGCTGCAAGTTGTAAGTAATATTTATTACCACCTTGTAACACTGGTGATGAGTATGTACTTGCACCTGTTGGAGCAGTTAAATATATAAATTTATTATATGGACTTTGATCTGTTATTTTGTTAGTTGTATTACTTATATTAACGCCTAAAGTTCCCCCTAATGTTTTTTCTAAGTTTACTAAAACATTATAGTTCTTTCCAACTTTATCTTCTCCTGTCAAGTCAACTTCTACATATGATGTAAATAGGTTTGAACCATATGTTATATATTTATCTCCTGATTGTCTAAATCCATATTCAGTAGCAGCTGTACCATTTGATGTTATTTTTCCAAATACTTGGTTATCTTCTATAATAGAATCTCCATTCCCTGAAGTATTTGTAAATACTTCTTCTATAGCACTTTTTAATACTTTAACATCATTTATATTTATTTTAGCTGACTTTTCTTTATTAGCACTTATTGCAAGTTGTAAATAATATTTACTTCCACCTTGTAGTGGTTTTGATAAATATGTTTTTCCATTTGTTGTACTAGTTAAATATACAAATTGATTATATGGAGATAAATCAGTCATTGCACTTGTACTGTCTTTTACATCAGCTTTAAATGTTGTTCCATTAAATTCTGTATCAATATCTAATAAAACATTATATGTTCCCAATTTATCACTTAAGTCAATTTCCATATATGCATTAGCCATAGTAGATGTAGTAGCTTCAGTTGCATCTATACTATATTGTATTTTTCCATCTACTTTTTCAAAAGTTTTTAGAGGTGTACCATTACTATTTTGTGTTAATTCTCCTAAACATTCACTTGTCACATCATCTATTTGTTTATATAATGTAATGCTATTTACCTTATTTTCATATGGTGCTCCTGGGCCCCATGCACTACTTGCTAATTTTAAGTAATATTGATTTCCACCTTGTAATACTTCTGATGTATATGTTGTAGGTTGTGGAGATCCACCATTTGTAAATCCAAAGTTATCATTTGTATAATATGATAAGTTTGCATTTGGAGTAGTGTTTGTAGATATGTTTTCAACCATATTTGAATAACCTTCATGGTTTACAGTTACATAATAGTTTCCTTCTAATCCTGTTAAATTAATTGGAATATATGAGTGTGCTATTGGATCAGTATATGTTGTATTGTTTGGCATATAAGTTCCGCCTCTATCTTCAAAATATTTGTCTCCATTATTTGTTAATTTTCCAAATATTTTGTCTGAACCTATTACACTTTCTAAATTAAATTTAGCATCTTTTAAAGGTTTATTACTATCTTTATCTATTTTTGTAATTGTTACTATTTGTTTTTTCAAAGAATATTTAACTACTACTTCTTTGTCTTCTTGTACATTTGTGAAATAGTTTGCTGGCATTGTGAATGTACCATCTTCTTCCGCTTCAAATGGAATAATTTCACCATTCACTGTTATTTTTTCTATACCATAACCTGTGTCTGGTTCCATAGATATAGCTTTTTTATTTGCTTCTCCATATTTTACAGATTCATATGGATCATCACCTTCACCAGTAATTGTTCCTCCTGCTACTGCATCAACCGTTTCTACTTTAGTTGTTATATTATATCTTTTCATTTTATTTATAAGTTCCATTTTTACAGAATCTATTGGGTCTGCTGAACTTATGAATAATTTAGGTTCATATCCTTCTATACGTGTCCATACTCCATTAGTATTTAATTTATTATAGAATCCTTCTGATTTAATATCATGGAATATTAAACTATTTTCTTCATCTATTACTTGTTCACCAGATTCTGAATCTGTCATATATCTAACAAGTTCTGATTCATCTGATATTTCTATTTGTCCTGTAGTAGTTCCTGCATTTGTTAATTCGCCTATATCTAAATCTAATTCTACTGTATTTAGATAATAATTTCCTTCATTACTATATCCATTTCCTGATATTTTGCCTACATAAGCGGTACCACTAGTAGCACCTGTTTGTACTTTTACATTTCCTTTATTATAACTATTTTTAGCAGTTCCGTTTCCTGAAACTCCACCTATATATGGATATGCACTTTCGCTATTTTTTACAACAACTTCTATATTTCCTGAGTTACAACAATTTGTAGCATTGTAAGATGATATTCCTCCTACATATGGATAATTATAACCTGATTCTACATAAATATTTCCTGTATTATATGAATCATATGCATATCCAGAAGTTGACCCTACAATTCCTCCTACATATTTTGAAGTAGATGATATTAATTCCTCATTTACTGTAATATTTCCTGTATTATATGAATTTCTAACAGTACCATCTGAAGCTATTCCTCCTGCTTGTACATATCCCCCTACAATATCTATATCTCCTGTATTATATGTATTAGTAGCACCATAACTATTATATCCTGATATTCCTCCTACATATGTAGTATTTGTACTATAAGCAGATATTTTTCCTGTATTATAACAATCAGTAACTGTAGCATAATGGCCTATTATTCCTCCTATATATTGGAAACCACTACTTGTAACAACATTTCTTATATCACCAGTATTATAGCAATTCTTTATGCTACTTCCATAATATCCTCCTATTCCTCCTATGTATTGTGCATTAGTACATAATATATTACCTTCATTATAACAATTTTGTATTAAGTTATAGTTATGAGCAGTTCCACTTGCATAAATTCCTCCTGCATATGAATAACCAGTACCTTTTACAGTTATGTCTCCTTTATTGTAACAATTATTTATATTCATTATAGATTCATAAACATCTCCAAATAATCCTCCTGCATATCCACGACTTGATGATATTACTGAAACCTCTCCTTCATTGTGGGAATTTTCTGCATTTATATTACCCCCTACATGTCCTGCAATTCCCGCAACATATTGTCTTCCTACGATATTTCCTATGTTATATGAATTATTTACTGAAATAGCTCCACAATATGCTACAAATCCTCCTGCATAACCATAACTAGAACCATCATTAATATTCTCTACTCTTCCTTTATTATATGAATTGCTTATTGAAATTGAGCCAGAATATCCAATTAATCCTCCTGCATGTGAATAACCAACTACGTTTCCAATATTATAACAATCTTTTAATTTTAGATTATAACAATACGAATAACCACAAAGTCCTCCTGCATAATTTGACTTACTTGAAATATTTCCTGTATTATAACAATTTATAAATTCTACTGAAACATTATCATTAACCGCATATCCGAATAATCCTCCTGTATGACCAACTGATGTAACTTCTCCTTCGTTATATAAATTCTTAATTTCTGCAGATTTAAAATTGTATATATAGCCTCCTATTCCTCCAATATATCCAGAAGAATAGTTATTAGTTCCGTTATAACTTATTTTTCCTTTATTATAACAATTTTCAATTTCAAGTTCCTTTGCAGAATAACCTAGAATTCCTCCTGCATTATTTCCAGATATGTTTCCTTCATTATAACAATCTGAAATTTTTGTGTTATTACAATCTCCGACAATTCCTCCTGTAAAGTTTGTACTTGATACTTCTGCTTTATTATAACAATTTAAAATAATTGTTTTTTCTGCTAATCCTACTATTCCTCCCACACATATATCATATTGTTGATCAGAATTGAAATTGATTTTTCCTGTAATTCCAAGATTTTTTATTTCAGCATTTTCTGTAACTCCAAATAATCCTAAACATGCCTCATTATTATTAATATGAATATTTCTTATTTCATTTCCTTGTCCATCAAATGAACCACTAAATGGTTTTGATTTGTTCTTTCCAATAGGTGCAAATCCTTTTCCTTCTACTTTTGTTAATTCTTCTTTTATTCCATTAACTTCTCCATCACCATTTAAATCTCCATATGATGTATCACTTGGATCTCTATATGATGAATCTTCATTAAAGTCTAAAGTATTTTCTAAAGTAATTTCAACTTCTTTGCTTAGTTCGCCTAAATCACAAAGTCTAGATACTTCAACTAGATCTTCAATTTTCTCTATTGAATATGTTTCAATAAGTGGTAATTCTTCAGCATTTATAACTGGGAATCCACCATTTACATTTCCTGTATCTTTTACAAAATATCTATTAGATATTTCATTAACAAATGCGTCTGTTTTCATATAATCAGCATCTTTTGCTGTTCCAAATTCATTTGACATTTCTGGTTCTACAGTTATATCATTTGAATAATAGCATTTACTTGCATTTATACTAGTAACTCCTGCAATTGCACCTGCTTTTTCTGTAGTATTTGATTTTACATTTCCAACATTATAACAATTGTATATCCCTGAATTGTTTAATTTTCCTACAATTCCTCCTGTTTCGTTATTTCCTTCTATATTTCCAGTATTATAGCATACAAGAATATTTTTAAGAATTATTGCACTATAACCATCATGTGTTGTAAACTCTCCTATAATTCCTCCTGCAATACCACTTGTACTCTTAACATTTGCTTTATTATAGCATTTTACTAAATCTTCTTTACTTCTTAAATATCCTGCTATTGATCCTGTTGATCCTGTTCCTATAACATTACCAGTTATTCCTAGATTTTTAACTATTCCTCCATCAATGTATCCAAATAAACCGGCATTTCCTTCAGCATTTATATAAATATTTCTTATCTCATTTGCTTGTCCATCAAATGTTCCTTTAAATGGAAGATAACTGTTAATTCCAATAGGTGTAAATCCTTTTCCTTCTGTCTTTGTTAATTCTTCTTTTATTCCATTAACTTCCCCATCATTATTTAAATCTCCATATGATGTATCACTTGGATCTCTATATGATGAATCTTCATTAAAGTCTAATGTGTTTGCAAGTTTTACTTCAATTCCTTCATAATTTACTGCTGCTCTAACTTGTTCTGATATTTCAACTAAATCTTCGATTTTTTCAACACTTGTTACTTTTTCTATTTCAGCATCGTCTTTAAATATTGGGTAACCTGCATTTACATTTTCTGTATCTTGTTTAAATACATATCTATTTAATTTATTAGGTTGTTCTTCTCCTTTTAAAGTTGTTGCATCTTTAGCAATTCCATATCTATTTACAGTTATACCTGTAAGAGTTGCTGTACTTAAATAATATGAATTTATTACATAATTATTATTATAATTATAATTATTTATAGGCGCTACTTGACTACCTTTTGCTTGACTAGTATATCTTGGTCCTATAACATTTCCTGTATTATAACAGTTAATAACTGTTCCTGAATCACCTACTATACCTGCTGCTTTATAATATCCTGTATTATCGCTTTGTTTATTATTAGTTACATTTCCTCTATTATATGAATTACTAATAATTCCATCTTTTGCACTTATTCCACCTGCATATCCTTTTCCATAAATAGCTCCAATATTATAACATTTATTTATAGTTCCACTACCTCCAGTTATTCCACCTGCATATCCACTTTTCCCATTAACTGATATTGTTGCTGTATTATAACATCTATTTATAGCAGTTCCGCCATATCCTATTATTCCTCCTACACTAATTGAAGTATTTGGATGAGAAGCTGTTATTGATGAAATATTGTAACAATCATTTATTTCTGTATAACCATAGTACTCACCATAGCCAACTATACCTCCGGCATAGCAAAATCCTGTTCCTGATATTATTCCTGCATTATAGCAATTACTAATTTTACAATTTTTAGTAGTTCCAACAATTCCTCCTGCAGTTCTAGTATTTGTAGTATTAGTAGCAGAATCACTTAATTGCACTTTGCTATAGCAATTATTAATTGTTGTATTTTCTGCATATCCTACTATACCTCCACATTGATTGAAAAGATTTCCTCCAATTACTTTACCAGTAACTCCTAAATTTTCTATTTTTGAATTTTGAGTATGCCCAAATAATCCATTAGCTTCGCTTTTTCCACTAGCTTGATTAACAAGTAAGTTTCTTATTTCATTTCCTTGTCCGTCAAAATCTCCTTTAAACGGTTTTTGTATTAGTTGTCCACTGTAACCATCAGAATATATACGATATCCAATTCTTCCAAAACCTTTTCCTGTTGTTTGTGTTAATTCTGTTTTTATATCATCTACTGTTCCGTTACCATTTAAATCTCCATATTCAATACTTGTTGCATCTTGATATGAATCAGCATCATTAAAATCTAATGTTCTCATTAATTTAAATTTAGTATCTTCATATGTATTAACTTCATTATTTACATCATTTGATATTGCTACTAAATCTTCAATATAATTGATTTCTACTACTTTTGTTTTTTCTACTGGTTCATCTGTTTCTGGTTCAACAGGGCCTGGTACAACAGGTTCTGCTGCTTTTCCTGTATTTATTTCGAAGAATTGTAATGCATTATTTGACTCATATCCTTCTAATGCTCTTACTTCTAATGCATAGTATTTTCCATCTTTTAATGGTAATACTATTTCACCTTTTTCATTTGTTTTTACGACATATCTGTCATTTTCTTCATCATATGTTCCAATATAATTTCCATTTATATCTTTTGCAAAACCTAATTCTGGTTCTATTTCCATTATTATAAACTCAACATTAGCAAGTGGTTCTCTTGTTTCAGAATCAACTTTTACTAATTTAAACATTGGTTTATCTTCAATAATTAAGTTTAGAACTTTTCCGTTCATTTCTGCTTTTTTAACAGTTTTTAGGCTGCTTTCATTTTCTATTTCAACTATATAAGAATCATTATCTTCATCTCTTGTTACTTGGAATTTAATTAATTCAGCATTATTTGCATATCCTTCTGGTGCTAATATTTCTTGTAGTGTATATTTTCCTGATACTCCTTCTTTTCCTTCTTTATATGCATATAATCCAGAAATATTTATTATTCCATTTTCATCTGTTGTATATTCTGTAATTTTTCCTGTATCTGTATCTATTAAATTAAATTTAGCATCTTTTAATCTTACATCATCTGTTCCTTCAGATAATTTTAATAGATTTATATCAAATGTTGGTATTGCTTCATTTGTCATATTAACACTTAATATTTTTCTATCTTCATCTATCAATGTTGCTGCTGCAAATTCTTCATCTTCACTTACAACTTTTAATTTTCCTGTTGTTTCATCTTTTACTATTTTAAAGTCAATATCTCTTAAATAATATCCGTCTGCTTTTACTTCTTGTAATGTATAATCTTCATTTTCTGCAAATCCACTTATAAGAGTTTTTCCTTCTTCATCTGTTACATATATTTTTCCTATTCTGTCTTTTACTTTAAATTGAACTCCTTTTATTGGTTCATGTGTTTCTTTATCTGTTTTATTTATTAATAATTGTGGTTGTCTTTCATTTGGCAAGTTTAAAGCCACACTTATTAAATCCTCATCATCTACTACATCTACTGTAGCATTGGCAAAGATTTCATTATCACTTTCTATTTTAAAGTGTTCATTTTCTTTTACTAATTTAAATGTGATATCATCCATTAGATAATATCCGTCTGCAAAAATTTCTTTTAATGTATATTCTTTATTTTGATCTAATGCACTTAAACTAAATTTACCTTCATTATTTGTTATATATGTTGTATTATCAGGTAATAATTTAAATTGTGCTCCTTCTACAATCTCATGTGTTGCTCTATCTATTTTTGTTATATCTATTTTATATCTTGGATTTTCTTTTATTTGTGATACTAATGTTTCAACTCCATTTTCCATAACTATCTGTGGAGTTATAGCAAATCCATTATCTGATAACATAGTTATTTCTAATATGTTTTTATCTTCTTCATTTTCTGTTACTTTAAATTTAATCACTTCTGGATTTAACATATAGTTATCTGGATTTCTAACTTCTTGTAATGTATATATTGAATCTATATATAAGCCCTTTGCAATTAATCTACCATTAGAATTTGAAACAACTATTTTTGTATCTATTACATTTTCAGCATCATCATATTGTGTTAATTGATATACTGCTCCTGGTACTATTTTATTGTTTTCAGCATTTAATTTTGATACATCAAAATCATATTTTCTTGCTACTTTAATTCCTAATTTACTTGGTTGTAATACATCATCTAATAAACCTTCTGTTGTATTTAATGAATAATATACAGCATGTTCTGAATATGTTGTTTTATTATAGCTTATACCTTCAGGTATATTTACTGTATATCCAAAGCTATAACTTCTTCCTGATGGTATTGCAGTTGTATTAAAGTCTATTAAATATCTTTTTACTTTTGAAAAATCATCTGGTGTTGTTGTCCAACCATTTTCTGCCTTTTCTAGATTTTCATCAGCATTTCCATTTTCTGTATAATATACTGTTACTTTTCCCTGTAGTTCGCTTGGAATTTTTATTCCTTCATTTGTCATTGTTGTTGTAAATTGAGATCCTAAGTTTCCTTCACCTTCAGCATATGTATTTCCTTCAAATGGAATTACTCCTAATACTTTGACATTGCTAACTACCATTTTATGGTTATTAAATAATTCTACATTTATATCTACACTTCTTGCATCTTTGTCTATGTCTGCAACATTTGGTGCTATAGATACATTTTCGTCCACATTATAATTTGATGCACTTTGACTTGTTATAAATGTTTCTGGTGCAATTAAATTAAAATAAGTATTATAAGTTCCTATTTCTTCTGTTGTGTTTCCATTAGAATTTATATCATAAGTATCTTTTTCACTAATTACATAAGAATTGCAATCTTCATTATATGCATATAGTTTAAATGTTTCCAGATTGCTTATAGCCATTGGATTTACATATATATTAGTTGATACTCTTATATTGTATAATGTATCTTCTACATTTGAAGTATATATTTTTAAGAAATATTTATTGTTTTCTTTATATAAATCATATGCTATTACATTAACGCCCGGATTATCTGCAATAACATCATTTACTTGAGCATAAATTACATCTGGTGCAAATTCAACTAAAAATACACCATTTTTCCATTTACGTTGATTAAATCCATCTTCAACTGTTGATATTGTTATAGTCGCTGGAATGTTTGTTGTATTGGTATTTGCTCCTGATGGTGATAAACTCATTGTAGCTTTTGATTCAACTTCTCTATATAATGCATATCCTGAGAAATTATAATCTCTATCTATTCCATCTCCAGTAGATGTTAAATATGTATATATTCCTGCCATATCATCAAATTCTGATCTATCAATATTTTCTGCTACATATCTGCCATCTAGTTTCTTAATTTGATGTATTTTTATTTCTGATTTATAAGTCGAACCTTGGATTTCAGCTCTTATATGTTTTACAGGTTCTTCAAATTTGTATGCATTATTTTCATTATTATATGTAGATATATTGTATTCAGGAGAACTTATGTGAATACCATTACTTCCATAGAATGTTTTTAATAATTCGTTAGTATCTGCATCATATATATTTATATATGTTACAGTTCCATTTTTGACTTCAAACCATACACCTTCACAATCAATATATTCTTCATTTATTTTTCGTGTTCCATCAATAAATAACATTTCATCTTTTTTAGTTTCTCTTAAACTTATATTTCCATTTGTATTTGGATTTGCACGGTTTAGATACCATGAAACATCGAAACGATCATCATCTGAATAAATTCCATTATAAGCATTTAATGCTTTTTCTTTAGAAACTATCCATCTAGTTCCAGATTGTTGTCCAATAGAAACATTTAATGAATCCTGATCATATGCAACAGTTCCTCTTTCTTCTACTAAAGTTAATATTGTTCTTTGTGTTGATGATACTATATTTTCGAATTCACTATTTTGGTTATTATATGCAGTATATTGGGCTTCTACAGGTACTTCTATTTGTGTAAATAAATCTACTGATTGTTCATCTTGGCCTTCATCCCCATGTGCTTCTTTTGGGTACACGAAAGTTACACTATATGAATTTGTTCTAGGAAGACTACTTACAATTCTTCCTTCTCCATTAATAGTGCTTGATCTACTAACTGTTAATACTCCTGTTTCTGGATCAAATTCAAAATCATCACCATTTATACGTGCATCTTTTGCTTTATATCCATTAAGTTCCGGTGCAGTTATTTTTAAAATATTATCTTTTAATAGCAATGTTTTTGCTGTTTCTTGATTTTCTACTGTAAAATCTAATATCATTTCATCAGTTACAGTAACATCTAAATGTTTATTATTAGTATTAACTCTTGTTGATACATAACTATACCAATCAACAGTTACAGGACGTTCAACATTTATTTGTGTTCTATTTCCATCACCATCTACATATGTACCAGTTAATTTAACATAGTTTACTTTACTGTAATCATTTATATTACTTCCTAGAACACTACTGATTTCTCCTGCTAATAATTTAGAACTTCCAGCATATACTTTAGGTTGTAATCTTACAGTACTTACTGCTCCTTTGTAATTACCAGCAATTATACTATCTTCTAGCATTTCGGTGTTCCATTTAATGTTATTATTAACAAAAGTAATTACACCATTTTCTAGATACCCATCTCTTGAAACATTAATGCTTGCATATAATGTTCCTTCATCTCCTATTTGACCATCTACTCCAATTGGTCTTGTTACTCCTTTGATTTTTTCTGCAATTCCATCATTGTTTAAATCTTTTGCAAAAAATGCAGAAAAAGTAACATTAGGACTTTGAGTTTGTTCATCTTCTGGTGTAACTTGTCCATATGTCATTGCTCTTCTTGTTTCTACATCAAGATCACTTATTCCTTTCATGATTTGGGTTGTTATTATTGTTCCAATTGCTACTAGCAATATTGATACAACAGCAACAATCTTTTTGATTAAAGCACTTTTACCTTTCATTTTTCCTCCTTCAAGCCAAAATAGCTATTTACCTTTCTTTAATTTTGTATTCTACACAAAAGAATAGCTTCAATTAATATAAAAGTAAATAGCTATATTATTACAAAAAAAGCCTTAACATTAAGGCTTTTCAACATTTACGGTTTATTATTTTTAGATTTCATTTCAATAACATTTTCGTAATATTTCGGCTTATTTGAGGCCAATTTCCTCTAAAAAGTATATTTCCCTAAGTGTTATAGAATTATTCTATTCCCAAATATTCATTATATGTTACTTCTCTATCCACAATTTGTCCATTTTGTTTGATATCTATAATTCTATTTGCAACTGTTTGAGTTAATTCATGGTCATGTGATGTGAATAAAATATTTCCTATAAATTTCTTCATTCCTTCATTTACAGATGTTATACTTTCCATATCTAAATGGTTTGTAGGCTCATCAAATATTAAGAAATTAGCTCCTGATAACATCATTTTAGAAAGTACACATCTAACTTTTTCTCCTCCAGATATTACTTTTGCACTTTTTAACGCTTCATCACCTGAGAATAACATTCTTCCCAAAAATCCTCTAACAAATGTTTCATCTGGATCTTTAGAATATTTTCTAAGCCATTCTGTAATATTTTCATCTGTATTAAATAGGTAATTATTATCTTTTGGAAAATATGATTTTGTTATTGTTGTTCCCCAAATTAATTCTCCTTCATCAGGTTCTAATTCTCCTGCAATTATTTGAAAAAGAACTGTTTTTGCATTTTCATTATCAGCTAAAAATGCTATTTTATCATTTTGTTTAACTGTAAATGAAACATTGTCTAAAACTTTTACTCCATCTACAGTTTTTGAAATATTTTTTACTTGTAATATTTCTTTTCCTGGTTCTCTATCAGGTTTAAAATCTACATATGGATATTTTCTATTTGAAGGTTTTATTTCATCTAATTCTATTTTCTCTAATGTTTTCTTTCTTGAAGTAGCTTGTTTTGATTTTGAAGCATTAGCACTAAATCTAGCAATGAAGTCTTGTAATTCTTTAATTTTTTCTTCTTTCTTTTTGTTTTGTTCCTTCATTTGTTTTAATGCAAGTTGACTTGATTCATACCAGAAATCATAGTTTCCTGGATATACTTTTATTTTTCCAAAATCAACATCTGCTATATGTGTACAAACCTTATTTAAGAAATATCTATCATGTGATACTACTATTACAGTATTTTCAAAATCAATTAAGAATTCTTGTAACCAGTTTATACTTTTTAAATCTAAGTCGTTTGTAGGTTCATCAAGTAATAATACATCTGGGTTTCCAAATAGTGCTTGTGCAAGTAAGATTTTAACTTTTTCTCTTGCTTCTATTTCTTTCATATATTTATAATGGTTATCTGGTATAATACCTAAATCATTTAAAAGTTGACTTGCATCTGATTCTGCGTTCCAACCATCTAGTTCTGCAAATCTTTCTTCTAATTTTGCAGCTTTCATTCCATCTTCTTCTGAAAAATCAGGTTTTGCATATATTGCATCTTTTTCTTTCATTATGTCATATAATTCTTTGTTTCCCATTAATACTGTATCCATTACTGTATATTCTTCAAAAGCAAAGTGGTCTTGCTTTAATACTGAAATTCTTTCGCCTTTATCTAAAGTTACATCTCCTTTACTTGGTTCTATATCTCCAGATAATACTTTTAAGAATGTTGATTTTCCGGCACCATTTGCACCTATTATTCCATAACAGTTACCTTTCCCAAATTTTATATTTACATCTTCAAAAAGTACTCTCTTTCCAAATCTTACCGTAACTCCATTTGCACTTAACATTTTTCCTTCCTCCAATTCGTTTACTTCTCTAATATCTATGGTATTATACATCATTTTTAAAAATTGGTCAATGCCTACGGATAATTGAAATTGCTTTTACAATTTTGTTGATTTTTTTCTATTTTTATGATAATTTATTGTTATAAAGGAGGAAAATAAAATGGGAAAACACAAAACATACAATAATAAAAAAATTAATTCAAGAAAAGTATGTA
This sequence comes from uncultured Clostridium sp., assembly GCA_946545015.1. Taxonomy (GTDB): domain Bacteria; phylum Bacillota; class Clostridia; order TANB77; family CAG-508; genus CAG-269. The sequence goes on along the minus strand of CAMNMV010000005.1, from coordinate 7,341 downwards.
TCTCTATTGTTTTTTTAATAGCTATAGCTGTTGGAATTTTCTTTATATTTAATAATTCTTCTAATAATAATGATAATGGTAAAATATCTACAAATGGCGAAAATCAAAAACAAGAAGAACCAAAAAAAGATATTACATTTAAAGTTACAGCTTTAGGTGATGTTTTATGTCATAATACTCAATATTGGGATGCACAAGATAAAGCAACTAATACTTATGATTTTTCTTATGTTTTCGAAAATGTAAAAGAATATACTTCAGCAGGAGATGTTACTATTGCAAATTTGGAAACAAGTTTTGCAGACGCACCTTATAGTAATTATCCTACATTTAATAGCCCTGCAAGTTTAGCCACATCTTTGAATGAAATAGGTGTTGATATTATTACGACAGCCGGAAATCACTGCTTAGATAAAGGATTCAAAGGTTTAAGTGAAACTATCGATGTTTTAGAAGAAAATGGTATAGAGCATTTAGGGACTTATAAAACTGAAGAAGATCAACAAAAACTTTTTGTTAAAGATATTAATGGTGCAAACGTTGCTTTTATAGATTATACATATGGTACAAATGGTATACCAATTCCTACAGGAAAAGAATTTTGTGTAAATGTTATTGATAAAGATAAAATTAAAAAAGAAATTCAAAAAGCTAAAGATGCTAAAGTTGATGTTATAATAGCTTGTATGCATTGGGGTGAAGAATATCATACAAAACAAACTAAAGCTCAAGAAGATTTAGCTGATTTTCTTTTCCAAAATGGTGTTGATTTAATTATTGGAAATCACCCTCATGTTATAGAACCTTTCGAGCAAAGAGAAGTTAAAATGCCTGATGGAACAACTAAAAAATGTTTTGTTGCATATGCTTTAGGCAATTTTACTGCAGATCAAAATTATCAAAATACTAGAGATTCTATAATATTAAATCTAGATGTAACAAAAAAAGCTGATGGTTCTGTAGAAGTTAGTAATGTAAATTATATTCCACTTTATATTTATAAAAATCCTTCATTAAGTATCAAAAAATTTAAATTAATTGATTTAAGAAAAGCTATTGCTGATTATGAAAATGGTACAGATAAATCAATTGGAGTTACAGCATATAATTTATTCAAAAAAGAACTTTCTCAAATAGAGGCTATTGTTGGAAAATAATTTATAAAAATAAAAAATAGACGGCATTTTATTTTTTAAATGTCGTCTTATTTTATACTTATTAATTTTTTATAATTTAAAACTGTAATTTTATCTAATCCAACATGTCTTTTTTCTTCAACCACAATGTAACAAGTAAAGTTAATATTATTGAAATCACTATCATCACTGCAAATCCATATGGACTATTTTGAAGTGGTAATCCTACATTCATTCCCCAAAAACTTGATATCATTGTTGGTACTGCTAATACTATTGTTATTGATGTTAAAAATTTCATTACTCCATTTAGGTTGTTGGAGATAATTGAAGCATATGCATCCATAGTTCCATTTAAAATATCACTATAAATTTTAGCCATTTCTATTGCTTGTTTATTTTCTATAATAGCATCTTCTAGTATTTCTTCGTCATCTTCATATAATTTAATTGTTTTACCCCTCATTGTTTTTTCCATTACTAATTCATTTGATTTCAATGATGTTGTAAAATAAACCAAACCTTTTTCTAAGCTTAACATTTTTAGTAATTCTTTATTTCTCATAGATTTTTTTAATATATATTCAGCAATTTCTGTCTCTTTATTAATTTGTTTTAAGTAGCTTAGGAAAAATGATGCATTCATATATAAAATTTGGAATATAAATCTACTCTTTTTATATGTTTGAAAATTTTTCATTCTCGTTTTTTCAAATGATTGAATAACTTTATTTTTCTTTAAAGATACTGTTATAAAAAAATCATCTCTAACAACAATCATACCAATTGGCATTGTTGAATATAAATCACTTTCATCTTTTATTTTTTCCATAATAGGTACGTCTACAATAAATAATATTGTTCCATCATCTTCTTCCATATCAATTCTGGCTTTTTCTTCATTATCAAGAGCTGCTCTTATGAAATCATCTTGTATTTTCAGGTTGTCACATACCTTTTTTATTTCTTCTTCTGATGGATTCACTAAATTTATCCAACTACCTTTTTCAAATTCTGTTATTTCTTTAAAATTATTTGTTTCCATATCTGTTTTATATATTTTTAACATTTTCCCACCACCTTAATAACTCCATTATTCTATTTTAATTAGCTTGCTTGCATTTGTCAAGTTTTATAATATTTTTTGATTATATCTTCATATTCCATATTGGATAAATATAATATATCTATATTATCAAGCTTTTTTGATATTATCACTCTTCTTTTCTAATGTCAATTTTTATTTTTTCAAAAAAAAAAGATAAAGGTCGCTTCCTTTATCTTCTTTGGTGAGCCATAGAGGGATCGAACCTCCGACCGTCAGATTAAGAGTCTGCTGCTCTACCAACTGAGCTAATGGCCCATTTGTTAACGTCATTATTATAGTACCTTTTATTTTTTTTGTCAACCCATATAACTTTAAAAAATCTGTTAATTTTGTGTTTTTAACAGATTTTTTATTATATAATTTTATATATTTATTTTTTTAATATTAATTCTATTTGTTTGTTTCCTTCATCATATTGTTTAAAAATATTTTCATATTTATTATATTCATTAATTTTATTTTGTATATATTCTCTATCTTCAATATATCTACAATAATGTTGTTCATATATTACTTTATGCAAGTTTTCTTTGTAAAATGTTTCATCATCTACTAGTACATAATCTAATTTTTTAGAACTCATATACCATGTTAGATCAATATTATACCAATTATTATTTATTCTTACCTGATTCCATGCATGGTCTGCTCTAACTAAACTACTCAATTCCGGTATTTCATTTATATTTCCCATACCTTTAATTATAGATGCTTCAATATTTAATCTATCCAAACATTTCCATAAACAAATAGCAATATCCATACATACTCCTGTTTTTAATAGAAACCCACTTGCTAAGCAAGAATTTCTAATTGATAAATATCCATATTTTATATAATTTGATACTTGTACCATTGCAAATATTAATTTATCTAAATCTGTTCTACAATATTTTTCACATATTTTTTGGAAATAATTTAATTTATCAATTATTAAAACGTATGACGATATATCTACCCATAGGTTTTGATTTCTGGCTAGTTCTTTTGTCATTTCCATATATTTATCAAAAAATATTATATTTTTACTTAATTGATATAAATTTGCTATATCTTCATCATTAAATACTTTCACTTCTTCAATAAGATATATCTTTTTTCCTTGTTTTATTAATCTTTTAATTATTTTCATTAATATATTTTTTTCTCGAGCCATATTTCTATCAATTATAATATATATTTTGTCTGAATAATCCGCTAAATTTAAATCACCAAATCTTTTTATAGCCATATTCTCATAATTATCATCAAAAATATAATATCTTTTTTGTAATTTTTTATTTATTTTTGATTTTAATACAATCATTAAATATTTTAAACTATCCATATTTACTCCTAATTTAGAAATATTAACAGTTTAATTATAACATATCTATGTATATAATTCAATTTAATAAAAATATATAAAATAAAAAAGCTTCATCTGTTGATAAAACTTTTTTATTTTATGATATTACTTTATTTTAAACCCCTTCTGGATTTAGCATTTGCTCTGCTGGTTGTTCTGGTTGTGTGGGTTGTATTGGTTCTGTTGTTACTGGCTCTGGTTGAGGTTGAGGTTCTGGTTGTGGTGTAGGTTCTACTGGTGCTACTGGTGCTACTGCCTTTGTTCCTCTTTTAACTATTCTTTGCATTGGTGTATATGTATCTTTTGATAATAAATCTCTTGATACTACTTTACCATCTAAGTTCTTTGTTATATATGTTTCAGTTTGAATACCATTAGTTCCTTTTTGTTTAACAACTTCTTCTCCTTCTGCTAATGATGGATCATCTTCATATTTTGTTGATGGGGCAATTGTTCCAACTGTTCTTGTATCAAATGTAATCGTATATTCTTGATCTTCTTTTATTCCAAATACTTCAACTGTAGCAATTCCGTTTTGAACATTTGCCGTTAACCTAACAGGATATTTTCTTGTATTTTTGAATTTAAAATCTATTGCACCATAAACAACTGTTGCATCACGTCCAGCTGGTAAATATGATGTTACAAATTGGTGATTACTTCTTTCTACAATTTGTAAATTTGCCATTACTGCGGCATTATATAATGTTGAAGATATTTGGCAAATTCCTCCACCTAATCCATCTACAACCTCACCTGCTGCATATATTTTCGCTTCTTTATATCCTGCTGCTATTGTTCTTTCTCCTAATGTCTTATTATAAGAAAATGTATCACCTGGCATAAGAATAGTTCCATTTATTTTTTGACAAGCTAATCTTAAATTAGTTGTTCTGTTATAATTACTTGCATCATATCTTGTTGTAAATACTGATAATCTATCTGGGAAAGCCTCTGTTCCTATATCTTCTATTGTTACTTTTGGTTTTGTTATTGTAAGTGTAATTGTATATTCTTCTTTAGATTCAGCTAAAAGTTTTTTTGCTTCCTCTAAGTTGAAATCTACTCCATTTACTTCTGGGAATATTTCAAAAGGTTCTTTTGTATAATAAGCATCTTTAGCATCTTTGTGAACTTCCTGATATATTTTATCTAAATCAATATCTTTTGGTTCTCTTTCTTCAACAAATAATTCTATATATTCTGAATTTTTTTTATTTATGTCTTTTAAATTTTCTTTTATTTTGTTTGCCGCATCTTCTACATTAATTGCTACACCTTTTGTTCCTCTTGTTATTATTAATTTATCATCTTCAATGTAATAACTTGATTCCTTTATTGCCCCTGGTAATTTTGCACTTGCATCTTGAAGTGTTTTATTAAGTACTTCTTCATTCAATGAATATTCAACTTCTATATTTTTCTTTCCAACCATTGTAAATAAAATACTATAATTATTTGCAAAAATATTTCCATCTCTTCCTGTATTATATGCTTTATCAATTGCTCCATCTAAATCGTATTTTACTTCTAATAATTCAGGACTTATTTCTGTTTCAAAGTCTCCATGTTTAATTAATATTTGTTTTTTCTCTTTTTCCTCAATTATTTTGCTTAATTTTTCTTTTACTTCTTCTTTTGACATTCCAGAAACTTCTATTCCATTTATAGAAATACCATTAATCATATTATGATTATTAAGATTTATAACTGCAAAAATTATTGAGAACATCAAAATTACAAATAGTATCGTGCCTATTATTATCGCAATTTTAAGTTTCTTTTTCTTCTTCTTTTCTTTCTTTTCATATTCTTCTTTTTGTTTTTCAACTGTTTCTTTTTTTCTTTTCTCTTTTTTTGATTTTTCTTTTTCTCCATTTTTAGGTTCTTCTATCACTTCTTCTACTTTTGTTTCTTCGTCCATTTTGTTTTTAATTTCTTCTAGAACCTCTTCGTTTTTTTCGTCCTGTTTTTGCATAAAAAATACCCCTTTTCTATTTTTTATATTCACTTTCAATCTTACCATAAAGTTAATTTTTTGACAATATTTTTACTAAATATATTTACTAAAAAAATTTATTCAAAATTAAAAAAAATATTCTAATTTTAAATTTTTTATAAGTGCTGATTTATATATATTTTCGACATTTTTAGAATTTTTAATAAAAAATTTTTTAGAAAAATACTTGAACAATGTAAAATTTAATATTATAATGTAATAAGCAAAAGATAAATAAGGGGAGAAATTATATTATGGAATTAACAAAAAATATATTTTTTAATACAGATAAATTAGTTGAAAATAGTACTGTTAAGATATCTTATACTGGTAAATTTTTTCAAGATAACTCTGAAAAAGTTTATTTACATTATGGTTTTGGAATAAACTGGGATAATGTAAATGAAGTAGAAATGGAAAAAACAGAACTAGGTTTTCAAGCTGAAGTAAATCTTCTTGAAGGAGAGTCTTTTAATCTATGCTTTAAAAATGGAAATGATCAATGGGATAATAATGAAGGACAAAATTATTCTTTTCCAATTGAGAAAATTTCTACAGAATTAATAGTATTAGAAGATGAGCCTGTTTCTTTAGGAACAGCAAGAAAATTAAGAAAATCTTATTTATGGAGTAAAAAAATTCGTTTAGCTGTATATAAAATAATAACATATCTTCCTAAAATAATTTCTGGAAATTATAAAAGAAAAGTATCACAAGATCAATAATTTAAAAATAATAAAGAGTAGAAAGTTAATTCTACTCTTTTTGTTTTTCTTAAATATTCCATCCACCATTTATTCCTATAATTTGTCCAGTTGTATAATTGTCTTCCACTAACCATTCAACACATTTAGCTATATCTTCTGCAATCCCCACTTTTTCTAGTGGAATTTCATTTTTTATTTGTTCTATTTCTTCTTCGCTTAAATGTCTATTCATATCTGTATCCATTATACCTGGTGCAATGGCATTAACTCTTATATTTGATGGGCCTAATTCTTTTGCTAATGCTTTAGTTAATCCATTTACTCCTGCTTTAGAAGCTGAATATATAACTTCTAATGAGGCTCCGATATCTCCCCATATTGATGATATATTTATAATACACCCATTATGATTTAATATCATATTTTTAGATACTTCTTGACTCATCATAAATACTGAATACAAATTCGTATTTATTACTCTATTCCAATCTTCATCAGCTTCATCAGTAAACAATTTATATTCTGATATACCTGCATTATTTATTAGAATATCTATTTTTCCATATTTTTGCATAGCAAATTCAACTAATTTATGTCCTTCTTCTCTTTTGGAAATATCTGCTCTAAATATATCTATTTCTATACCTTCAGTTTTTAATTCATCTTGCAAACTTTTAGCTTTATCCTCAGATCTATTATAATCTGCTATTACTTTTATTCCTTTTCTAGCTAACGATTTAGCTATCTCTCTTCCTATTCCTCTAGATGCACCTGTTACAATTGCAATTTTTTCCATATACACCTCTCCTTATAAATATAATAATACCATAGGTTTTAACACACGTCAATTTTCTTCTATAAACTAATAAAAAAGCCAGTAATTAAGCTTACGCAAAACTACTGACCTTATGGAGCCACTTCTCAGATTCGAACTGAGGACCCCCGCATTACAAGTGCGGTGCTCTGGCCAACTGAGCTAAAGTGGCGCTTTGGTGACCCGTACGGGAATCGAACCCATGTCTCCGCCGTGAAAGGGCGATGTC